>JABFRZ010000639.1 GCA_013140785.1 Planctomycetota bacterium
GCCCACGCCGGCCCTGGCGTTACCGGCGCTGCCCGAGCTCGATCCGGTGCGGCGCGGGCGGCTCGAGCTCGAGTTACTCGGGCTCACCGTGAGCGCCCACCCTACCGCGCTCTTTCCATGCGCCGCGCACGACGAGCGCGGCGTGAGTCTCGCCTGCGCCGAGCTCGCGCGCCGGCGCGGCGAGCGCGTGTACCTCGTCGGCTGGCTGGCCGCCTCGCGTCCGGTGCGGACGAGCGGCGGACGCTGGATGCGCTTCCTCACGCTCGAGGACGAGAGCGGCATCGCCGAGGTGGTGGTGTTTCCGCCGGTCTACGCGCGCGACGGCCACCGCCTGGTCGGCCGCGGACCGTTCCGGATCCGCGGACGCGTGGAAGAGCACATGGGCGCCTGCGCCCTGCACGCCGAGCGCATCGAATGATGCGCGTCGGGCGAGGCGGAGCCCTCCGCGAGCGCCTTTTTCGGTGAACGCCTAGGCGCCCTGGTAGCGCAGGCTGACGTTTTCGCGACCCATGTCGCGCAGGCGCTCGGAGGACTTCTTCAGCCCGAGATGATGGGCCTTGGAGACCACGCTCTTGACCGAGCGACCGAGCGTCCGCGCCAGCTCCAGGTTCGACTGCACGGGGTAGTCGAGCCGCAGGCGCTCGAGCTCCTCCGACCGCCAGCGCGGCATGCGCGTGGAAGCACGACCGGCGAGCTTGCGGACGAAGGCCTTGTCCTTGGCCAGCGCGAGCTCGTCGGCCAGCTTGCGCACGCTGTCCAGCGAGCGTCCGAAGATGCGCGAGAGATCCTCGTCCGTGCGCGTCCCGAAGATGCGCTTGAACTCGGCCAGCTCCTCGCGCTGCCACGAGCCGTCGCTCTTGATGCGGCCGAGCTCGAAGATGCGCTCGTTCACCTCTTCGGTCGGGCGCGCGAGGATGCGCCCGATGACCTCGGACGAAGTGGCGCCGAGGTAGCGCCGGAGCTCGAGCACCTCGCTGGCGGTCCACTGACCCGTGCGCGGGGGCCCGTGGAAGAGCTTCTCGGCCATGCGCCGGATGCTGGCCACGGGCCGCTTCAGCTCGCGCGCGATCGACGCGTCGTCCCGGAGCCCGTACAGCTCCTTGAGGCGCGCCTGTTCGCGCTGGGACCATCGCCCGCGCCTCGGCGCACTAGCGCGGCCCAATCCGCCCTTGATGGATCGCAATCTTCCCCTGTCGTTTTCTGTTGGCGGCGGCCCTCCCCTGAAGGCGTGACGACGACACCGTCTGACGCAACGCGAAGTGAGGGAACCGCTGCGACGTGGATTCTATCTACATGCGACGCTCAAAAGTAGCCGCCGCTCTCACTACTTTTGAGTGCTCACTTGTGCGAAATTCAGCCTAATTCTGAACAGAAACTAGAATCTTCCAAAAGATGGAGGATCCCCGTGCGGGACGGCGTGAGCCGAGGTTCGAGCGCGCGTGCTCGCAGGCTCGAGTCGCGCTCGCGCCGGAGGAAAGCGCCGAGCCAGCGACGGAATCGACACGCGCAGAGACTCTGGCGCGGCTCTCAGCGCGGGCGATGCCCGCAGCCCAACGAGGGAGGTGCTAACCCAGGCTGGGCGACTACTTCCGAGCTTGCGCGCTGCGCGCGCAAGCTCGGAAGTAGTCGCTCAGGCGTGCGCGCTCCGGCGGACTCGATCGAGCTGGGCACGCACACCCTGCGCGGTGTCTTGCGCCAAGACCTGCGCGGCCAGCTCGACCAGATCCGCGTGGCGGGAGTGACGCACCGCGTACTTGATCTCGGGCACGAACTGCGGAGCGACGCTCACCGAGTCGTAGCCGAAGCCGAGTAGGAGCACGGCCACGGCCGGGTCGCTGGCCATCTCGCCACACACGGAACAGGACTTCCCCGCCCGCACGGCCACCTCGGCCACTTGCGCGAGCGCGCGCACGACGGCCGGGTGGTGCGGATCGTAGAGCCCGGACACCCACGGGTTGTCACGGTCCGCGGCCAACAGGTACTGCACCAGGTCGTTGGTCCCGACGCTGACGAAATCGACTTCCCGGACGATGCGCTCGAGTTCGAGCAGGGCCGAAGGCACCTCGATCATGGCTCCGACCGGAACGTCGTCGGCGGTCGGGTACCCCTGCTCGCCGAGCTGGCTGCGGATTTCTGCGAACAGGCTCCGAACCTCGCGCACCTCCTCCAGCGAGCTGATCATCGGCATGAGAATGCGCAAGTCACCGGCAGTGCTGGAACGCAACAAGGCGCGCAACTGCACCCGCAGCAGGTCCCGCCAGCGCAGCGTGATTCGGATCCCGCGCCACCCCAAGGCCGGGTTGGCCTCCGAGGGCGTCTGGAAGTAGGGCAGCGGCTTGTCGCCGCCGATGTCGAGCAGGCGCAGCGTCGTCGGACGCCCGCCCATGCGCTCGAGAACCCGGCGGTAGAGCCGGTACTGCTCCTCCTCGGAGGGGAACTCGTTGCGCTCGAGGTAGAGAAACTCCGTGCGCAGGAGCCCGATGCCGTCGGTGTGAGCGAGGTCGAAGGTGTCCAAGTCCCGGACGCTCTCGACGTTGACCTGCACCGAGATCGAGCGGCCGTCGAGGGTGGTTCCGGGGAGCCCAGCCTCGGCCCGGAACGACTCGCGCCGACTCTCGAGCGAGCGCTTGCGCTCTTGGAAGTCGGTCACCTGCGCCTCGGTCGGCGCCAAGAGCACCGTACCGCGGTCGCCATCCACGGCCACTTGCATGCCCTGTTCGAGGCGGGCGAGGAGATTCGGCAGCCCGACCACCGACGGCAGCCCGAGCGAGCGCGCCAAGACCGCACCGTGGGAGAAGCGCCCGCCGGTCTCCGCGATCACGGCCAGGAGCCGCTCGCGCTCGAGGAAGGTCACTACCGCGGGCGTCAGCTCGGCGGCCGCGAGGATCACGCGCTCGTCGGCCTGCAACACCTGCTCGCGGTCGCGCTCGAGCAGCACGTTGAGCACGTAGCGCCATGGGTCGGACACGTCCGAGCCCAGGTTGCGCACGTTGTCGCCCTCCAGCTTGCTGAAGCGTTCCTGGTAGCGCTCGATCAGGAGCTTCACCGCCGCCTCGGCGTTGATGCGCTGCTCCGAGATCGCGTGCTCGACCTCGCCCATGGCGTGCGGATCCTTGAGGATCATGCGATGCACGGCGAAGATCTCGGCATCCTTCGCTCCCGCCGTCGCCGCGACCGCGCGCTGGCGTTCCTCGAGGCGCTCCGCGGCCGCGTTGAGGGCCGCGGCCAAGCGGCCGATCTCGAAGGGCACGTCCTCGCGCTTCACCGACCAAGTGGGAACATCCAGGGGACCGGTCAGGACGATCTGCACCGACCCCAGGGCCAGGCCCGGCGCGACGGCGGTGCCCTGGACCTTGCCACGCGAGGCGCGTGGAGCGGGATTGGGATGCGGGAAGGCCATGCTCGGCGAGCACGATAGCGGCGGACACCCTCCGGGCGCGAGGCGCCGCGGGAAGGAGCTTCTTTCCTCAAGACCCGGGGATCGGCCGTTCGAGTAGGGATCTCGCGCCGATTCCGAAGCGCCCGGAGGCAGTCCGAGCTCGCCGGAGGTCGTGTCCCACGGAACGCCTCTGGCTGCGGATTCTGGTGTTCCCTTCCCATCACCGAGCACTCACATGGCCTCGACCGAATTCGCCACGCGTTCGCACAAGGGTGCGGCCTTTCTCTTCCTCGTCGGCTTCGCGCTCGTGGCCGCCAGCGCCGGCCTGGCCTTCGCACCGCACTACTCGTGGCAGGTCACCAAGTTCGCGCACCAGGCGGCCGCGCTGGGCTTTGCGAACGGCGTGCTGGCCGTGGGTGGGCTGTTCTTCTTCGGCCTCGGGATCGTGGCGCGCGTGGCGGGCTCTGCGGCTCCGGTCGTCGACTCGCACGGCCAGACCGAGGCGCTCCAGGCAGAGCTGAACCTCGTCAACGAGCAGCTCTCGACCAAGATCGCTCAACTGCGCACCTCCCTGATGCAAATCCACGAGAGCGTCACCGCCGTAGCCACGCAGCAACAGGCGCAGCTCCAGCACCAGAGCGCTGCGAGCCAGCCTGGGGACCACTCGCAGGACGCGGTCTTCCGCCTCGCAGCCAGCCTGGACAAGCTCCACGCGCACTTCGACGAGCGCGTGCACGCGGTGGACCTGCAGCTACGCGCCGGCTTCGAGACCCTGCTCAACGTCAGCCACGAGCTGCGGCGCATGCTGGGCAGCGCCCAACCGGGCCCGGTCGGGAACTCCCCCTCGGCGGCCCACGCCCACCACGCTTCCGGTCAGGGGCAGACTCTGGAGGGCGGCATCGACTTCTACGAGACGATGCAGAAGCTCGAAGCCATCGCTGGCGATCCGGCCGGCCACGGCTTGCCGGGCGGACGCCAGCCGCAGGCGCCGTTCCCGAGCCAAGGCCACGGCGAGGCGCTCGACGCCTTGCTGCCCGAAGAGTACCGCGACCGGTACTAGCAGCTAGCCTTCGGCCGGCGGCGCGGTAGTGAGATCGCCGCTCGGGGGAAGCTCGGGCTCGTCGGGCTTCTTGCCCTTGAAGAAGCTCGCGAACGGGTTGTAGTTGCCGGTCGGCCGGCTCGCCCTGCGCACGGCGTCGGCGTCGTACTCCTCGCGCCCTCCGCCTCCAGGACGTGCGCGGCCGCCGCGCACGTCCTGGA
>JABFRZ010000342.1 GCA_013140785.1 Planctomycetota bacterium
ACGTGATCTTCGACGAGGTGCATTTCCTCGACGACGCCGAGCGCGGCACGGTCTGGGAAGAGAGCCTGATCTTCGCTCCGCCCGAGGTGCGCATGATCGCGCTCTCGGCCACCATCTCGAACCTCGACCAGCTCGGCTCGTGGCTGCGCGAGATCCGCCCGCAAGAGCTCGAGGTGGTGCAGTCCACCCAGCGTCCAGTGCCGCTGCAGCATCGACTGCACACCACTCAGCACGGGATCTTCGACCAGCACCGCCTGCGTTGGGTCCAGAAGAGCAGCGCGCGAGCCGAGGAGCACGCGCAGCGCCGGAGCGGACGGCGCGGGGGACGGCGCGGCAGAAGCGGCTTCCGCCCGGCCCTCGGACTCGCGCCCGGCGACCTCGACGACCTGTTCCAGCACCTGCAGCAGAGCGAACTCTTGCCGGTCCTGTGCTTCTCCTTCAGCCGCAAGGACTGCGAACGTCTCGCGCGCAGGAATCAGCAGCGCCAGCTGCTCACGAGCGTGGAAGGCACGCGCATGCGTGCGCTGCAGGCCGAGCTCGTGCGCCTGTTCCAGCTGCCCTCCGACCAGGCCGAGGGCGAGATCTTCGCGCTGGCCGAGCGCGGCGTGGGCTATCACCACGCCGGCATGCTGCCGATCCACAAGGAAGTCGTGGAGCGCCTGTTCACGTCGGGCTTGATCAAGCTGCTGTTCACCACCGAGACCTTCGCCCTGGGGATCAACATGCCAGCCCGCACGGTGGTGTTCTCCTCGCTGCGCAAGTTCGACGGGGTGGCCTTCGACTACCTGCGCACGCGCGACTACCTGCAGATGGCCGGACGCGCCGGACGCCAGGGCATCGACGAGGCCGGACTCGTACTCGCGCATCTCGATCCGCGCGACCTCTTCGATGCGCCGGTCGAACGCCTCTTCGGCGGGCGCAGCGAGCCGATCCAGTCGCGCTTCCGCCTCTCCTACTCGTCGCTGCTGCACCTGTACGAGCACCTCGGGCGCGAACGCGTGTTCGAGGCCTGGGACAAGTCCTTCGACCAATACCAGCAGCGCAAGAAGAGCCCCAAGGCGCGCGCAGCCCATCGCCAGCGCCAGCACGCGCTGGTCGATGCCCACCTCCGGTTCCTGGCCGAGCTGGGCTACCTCGACCCCGCAGGCGGCCTCACTCCGCGCGGCGCGGCGGCGCGGCTCCTGTATGGCTACGAGCTCATGATCACCGAGCTCTTCTTCCGCGGAACCCTGGAGACCCTCGGCCCCAAGGCCTTGGCCGTCGTCTTCGTGGGCCTGGTGCACGAGGAGCGCGGACGCGGCCCGACCGAGCACGTCCCGCACCGACTGCACGGAGCCCTGCGGCACACGGTCGATGAGCTGGCCGAAGAGCTCCTCGAGCGCGAGCGGCAACACGGCATCCCCACGCCCTCGAAGACCCCCAGCTGGGGGCTGACCCGCGCCCTCGACGCGTGGTACGACGGACAAGCCTTCGAGGCCGTCGAGGAGCTCAGCCCCGCCACCCCAGGTGAAATCTGCCGCACCTTCCGGATGGCGCTCCAGCTGATGCGCTCCGTGCGCCGCACGCTGGCGCCGGACTCGGACCTCGCCGGACGGCTCGATGAAGCCGCCGGCCAAATCAACCGAGGAGTCATCGACGCCCGCCGCCAGCTCGCCCTGGGTTAGGGCTCCGCGCCGCGGCAGCAGGAAAACTCCACCCGCTTGGTTGCTGACCCGCTCCCCACCACTACAAAGGCCTTGCTAGAGCGATGCGAAGCCCTAGATTGCTCACCCTTGCGGGCGGTTCGATGCCGTGGCTTTCCGTTTCGCTCGCCAAGCCCCCTGCTCCTCACCGGCCCGTGCACCCCTCAACGGGCCCCTCCCCGCAGCCAACGGTGAGCCCCTCGCCCGCCCCGATTCCGCGCCTCCATGGTGTCCTGCTCCCGGTTGCGCTGGTGGCGTCGTTCCTCGCGAACGAGCCCGCCGCGCTGGCCGGAAGTGGGCGCGTCACCACGGAGGTCGTGAGCGTCCTGACCAGCGACGGCCAGACGCTCGCGGGCACCTTCTACAAGCCCGACTCCGGCCGCGCGCAGGCCGCGATCCTCGTGCACGACGCAGGCGCCAGCAGATCCCAGCTCGAGCCGGTCGCCGACCGCCTCAGCAAGCAGGGCTTCGGCGTCCTCACGCTCGATTTGCGCGGCCACGGCGCCAGCAAGACGGCCAAGCTCGACTGGGACAAGCTCTCGGACGCCGACAAGAAGAGCACCTGGTCGCTCACCCCGCGCGACCTCGAGGCGGCGGCTGGGTGGCTGCTCGGGCAACCCACCATCCAGGACACGAGCCTGTCGCTGGTCGGCTACGGAGCGGGTTGCGCGATCGCCGTGCGTCACGCGCGCGGCGACGAGAACGTCGTGTGCATGGCGCTGCTCGCGCCCAACGCCGTTGACTACGGCTTCGACGTGAGCGCCGACATCCTGACCCTGGAGGGCCTGCCGACCTTCGTGGCGACAGCGAAGGACGACGAAGCCGAGCGCATGGCGCTGGAAGCCAACGCGTCCTCGGGCAATCCCTACGTCGAGCTGTTCTTCTCCCCGCCCAAGCTGAAGACACCACTCGACGACAAGAGCCTGCCCACCAAGGTCTCGAAGTGGCTCGCCGACAAGGCAATGCCACAGCGCGGCCGCTAGGGGTTCGCGAGAGAAGAGAACAGCAGGACCGCGGAGACACGACGGGCGCGGCGATTCTAGGGAGCCGAGCGGGAAGAGGGAGGAGTAGAGGGACGGCAAGGCCGCGCGGTGACGACGCACCGTCGAAGTGTGCGAAGCCGCCGCAGGGAGCTTTTTCCACGGGCGGCTAGGCGCTCTCGATCTGCGCCGATTGGAGCTCCGCACGCGCTCCGAAGGCGGGGTAGGTTTCGAGCGAATCGCCGAGTGGGACCCCGCTTCCAAGGGCCCACGGCACATCCCCGTACCGAAACCCAATCCATCCCCGGAGTCTCAGCATGAAACGCCTGCTCTCCCTCTTGGCCCTCGGCCTCCTCAGCGCGGCCGCCACGGCCCAAGTCACCTACGACGTGAACCCTCTGAACAACGGGCAGCACGCCCGCGCCGGCAACGGCGGCAACAACAACAGCGCCCCGCCCGTCACGAACCCCGAGCCCCTGACCCTGATCGCCCTGGCCGGCGGTGCGGCGGCCGCGGGTGGACTGCTCCGTCGTCGCAAGAAGGCGGCGTAGCCCGACGTGTTCTCCGCCCGGGTCACGCGCGGGGTGGAGGTGGCGCTGTTCCTCGGACTGGTGTCTCCACTCCTGGTGGAGTGGTTCGAAACGGTCAGCGCCTCCTCTCGTCTGAGCTACGCACTGCTCGTTCCAGCGCTGGCACTCGTACTCGCGGTGCGAGCCGCCCCCGCGCGGCTCTCCGGCGCCGCTGCTGCCGCCCCCTCGAAGGGGACGGTCGCGGCGGCGCTGGCTGCGTTCTTGCCGGCGCTGTTCGCGCTGAGTGCCGCGCTAGCGCTGCTCGCGGGATCCCTGAGCAGCGTGTTCACCCTCTCCCTCTTGGCCGTGCCGCTGGCCGCGCTGGCCTTCACCGCGCGCCTGGTCGGACCCGCCGGAGTGCGCAGGTTCGCACCGGCGCTCATGCTCCTGTTCCTGATGGTCCCACCGCCGATGCCGGTCATGGACCGCGTCAACCCGTTCCTGATCCAGGCCTCCGGCAGCGCGGCCGTGACGCTGCTCACGCCCTTCGATCCCGAGGTGGGCTGGGCCGGATCGAATCTCCTCTTCCGCGGCTGGACCCTGATCGTAGCCGAGGCCTGCAGCGGCTCGGGCACGTTCCTGATGCTGGGAGTCCTGTGCGCATTCCTCGCCGGGCTGTTCCGGATGCGTCCGCTCACGGCCGGCGCGCTGCTGCTCGTCGCGCTGCCGCTGACCCTGCTCGTGAACGGCGTGCGCATCGCGAGCTCGGCCCTGATCATCGCGCGCTTCGGAGCCGCCGCAGGTGAGGGCCTGGCCCATGAACTCCTCGGACAAGCCGTGGTGATCACGGGCGCGGCGCTGCTCGTGCTCGCGGTCGAACGCTGGACGGCGCGCGGCGCAGAGGCGAGGGCCTGATGCCCATCTTGCGCGCCTTGCCTTGGCTCGTCTTGTACCTGTGCGCGGGCTTTTCGCTGCTGGTCGAGCGCGGCCTGTTCGGTTCCCCGGTCGCGCCCGATCTCGCGCGACTCCCCGCGCAACTCGGGCCCCTCCAACGGCTGGAACTCTTGCCGTTCGAGGCCGCAGCCCTGGGCCAAGATCCGCCCGAGCGCTACGCCTTCCACCGCGTGCGCGACGCACACGGCAACGAGGGACGCCTCTTCCTCGCCTACTACGAGCGCGCCCAACGCTGGAGCGGCCGACCGCACGACGTCGAGAAGTGCTACACCGCCCTGGGTTGGCAGCAGCGCGAGGCCCACCGCCTGACGGAGGCACACCGGCCCTGGTCGCGCTTGTTCGAGCGCGAGGGGCGCGCGCTCCGCGTCGTCCACTGGCTCGAGCGCCCGGGTTCCGACGAGGACCGGCTCGACCCGCGCGAGTTCGGCGCGCGACTCGTCTCTGGGCGCGGCTTCCGGCCCGACGTCGTCTCGATCTACCTCGAGTTCGAGGCCGAGCTCGCGCCGAGTGACG
>JABFRZ010000307.1 GCA_013140785.1 Planctomycetota bacterium
GACTGGGGCGCGCACCCAGCCCTGCGCGCGCGCCCCAGTCAGCGTCGAGTCGAGCCGTCGCGCTCGGCCCGCGCGCTCAGCTGGACGGGCGGCGGACCGCCGATCGAGTCCGTGAGCAAGGCGCCGAAGAAGGCCATCCCGCGCAGGTCCTCGACCAACACGGTGAGCTGGTGCTGACCCGGCAGGAGCCCTACCGGAAGGCTGACGTAGTTGACCGTCGGAGTCCGCCGGCGCTCCCGCGATAGCCGCTGACCGTCCAAGAGAACGTCCCAACCCTCGTCCACCTCGAGCCATAGCAAGGCGGCCGAAGGCGTACCCTCGCTCACCTCCGGCATGCACAGCCAGGTCGTGAGCACCCATAGCTGGCGCTTGCCGGTTCGGCCGGTGAGCTTCTCTAGGTCGGTCCAGCGCGCCAGGAGCAACGCGACACGCTCCCATTCCTTGCGCGCGACCTTCTCCTTCGCGCGCGGCCGCAGGTCGGCCGGATCGAAGGGTGGTTCGAGTAGCAGCACCTGGTCGCCGGCTTTCTCCCACGGACCCGCAAGCCACCAGTCAGTGATCCGCAGCGCTTCGTCGCCGGGGCTGCGCACGGCGGGCGGGTGCCCGGCCCGCGAGCGATCGATCTCGGCGTATATCTCCGCGAGCTCCGCGTTCGGTGTGACCGTCGCGCGACGTAGGAAGAGCAGCGCGAAACACGTGTCCGCCAGCCCGCCGCCGAAGGAGCCATCGCGCGTCTGCATCTCCAACAGCCATGTAGCGCCCTCGCTGTACCAGTCGCGTCCGCCGATGCGCTCGCGCTGAGTCAGGCCGCACCAGCGCTCGATGGCCCACAGGTAGGCGAAATGCCAGATGGACGTCCAGGCGCCCTCGGTGTACTGGTTGCGCTGCGGGTCGAAACGCGCCTCGAGCCACTCCTCGGCCTCCTCGCGCGAATCGTCGTCTCGCTTCAGCGCCGCGCGTAGCCGCGCCAGGTCACCCGCGGCTTCCTGTAACACGGCCAAGCTGGCCAGCGCGGCCGCGGTGATCCCCGCATAGGCCACGCGATCGCCAGGCGTGTAGGTGAAGCCGCCGCTCGCGTCGTGGAAGAGCTCGAGGCCAGCGCGCGCTTCGATCAGGACCTCCTCGGGGACCTCGAGGCCCAGGCATCGAGCCGCTCGCAGCGCAAGCAACGCGAACTGCGTGTTGCTGTCGCACAGGTGCCCCCATGGATACCCCCACACACCGTCCTCGCGGTTGGCGAGCAGGAACTCCAGACTGCTCTCGGCCTCGATCACGCGCGCGGGACCGCCCATGGCCTCGCACAAGAGCAGGTGCGCGGAGGCCGAGTAGACGCTCTTGAACTCCCGCCCTGCGAGCGCACCGAGGGCCCTGGTCAGCATCCGGTCGTCCTTGCGGACGCCCGATTTCACCAGCGTGTATGCGACGAACGCCGTGAGCCCGCCCGGATGCTCGCCCTCGTAACCGAGAAAGGAGCCGTCGTGCTGTTGTGCTCTGCGCAGGTGATCGATCCCGAGCGCGATCGCCCGGTTCACGCGCAGCGCGGGCGGGATTCCCTGCGCGGTAGGCTTCTCCGAGCCCGCTGCCTCCTTGGGCGCCGCAGCCTGAAGGAGCACAATCAAGAGAACCGGCAGCAAGCGCCACTCCTTGGAACTGTCGCGAATGGAGGCGGCACTCGGATTTGAACCGAGGAATAACGGATTTGCAATCCGTCGCCTTGGGCCACTTGGCTATGCCGCCCGAGCGGAAATGACCGCTGGTAGAAAAGCGAGGGCGAGGATACCGGCAGCCGGCCGGGGGTCAACCGCGAGGAAGGAACTGGCCTCCGTGGTGCACAGGTGGTCGCTCGAAAGCACGCACGATGGCGCGGCACGGACCTTGCCCGGTCGCGCGAACCAAGAGGTTCGCATGAATGCCAAGCTGCTCCGCTCCTGTGCCTGCCTGTGGCTCTTCGGCTTGCTCGGGATGTGGTTCGCGCGAGCAATCCTGGTCGTGGAGCCCCACGCGCCGGTCTTCAGGATCGCAGCCGCGTTCTGGATCTTCGGAGGCATCGGGTACACGGGCCTCGGACTCTCTGGACTGGTCGCTTGCGCTCGGCGCGAAGAATCCGTGCGAACCGTGGCGCCGGTCGATCTCGCGGGCTTGATCCGCCGGCCCTGAGCGCTGCCGGGCAGCGCTATTCCTTGGAGCCGATCGCGCACAGATGCGCTCGCGTTCGGTAGTAGAGCACGCCCTGTGAGACTGCCGGCGTGGCCATGCACTCCTCGCCCAGCTCGTTCTTGCCGAGGAGCCGGAACTCGAAGCCCTCGGAAACGACGTAGACCACGCCCTCCTCGCTGGCGAAGTACAGCTTGCCGTCGGCCGCTACGGGCGAGCTGGTGAAGCCCGAGACGCCGTCGCCGAGGCGCTGCTCGTAAACGGTCTCGCCACCGGCCGCGTCGAAGCAAGTCAGCACGCCACTGTCCTTGCAGCCATACAGGAACTCGCCCAGCACCAGCGGGGTCTGCATGTAGTTGCCCTTGCGCAGCTCGCTCCAGCGCATGTACTTCGAGTCCTTGGGCTCGAGCGCGAGCGTGCCCTCAGCCAGGGCATCGATCGCCAGCATCGGCGCCATGCGTCCGTGCGCGTTCGTGATGTAGATCAGCCCGTCGCCGACGATCGGCGTGGGCACGGGAATGTCGCCGCCGCCCTCGAGCTTCCACAGCTCCTTGCCGGTCGCGAGGTCGTAGCCGCCGATGTGCTTGAAGCCGTTGCACACGAGTTGAGCGCGGCCCGCACGCACGTCCACCGTAGGCGCACCGAAGGTCGGCACGTCCGCGCGCGGGACGCGCCACACCTCGCTGCCGTCGCTGACCTTCAGCGCGGCCAGGAAACTGCCCTTCTGCACGTCCACCTGCAGGTACACGACGCCCGCGTGGATCACGGGCGAGGCCGAGAAGCCCCAGCTCGCCGATGGCATCACGTACCAGCCCGCATCGAGCTCGCCGAAGTCCTTCTTCCAGAGCAGCTTCCCGTCGGCGTCGTAGCAGAAGAGGCCCTCGCTCCCGAAGAACGCGAGCACGTGCTCTCCGTCGGTCGCGGGCGTCGAGGCCGCGAAGCTGCCCTTCGGGTGGCGCGGGAAACTCGGCGCGCCATCGAAGGCGGTCTGCGTCCAGAGCACCTTGCCGTCCCGCTTGTCGAGGCACAGAACCTGGAAGAGCTGCTCGCCTTCGTCGGGTACCGGCTCGACGCTCCCGTATTGCCCGACCTTCAGCTCCGCCTCGCCCGCCTTGCGCAGCGCGGTCGTCAAGTAGATGCGCTCGCCCCATAGGACCGGCGAGGAGTGCGCGAGGCCAGGGATCGCCACGCGCCAGCGGATGTTCTTGCCCCCCGCGACGTCCCACTCGGATACCGTGGTGAAGCCCTCGGCCACGCCGCTCGCGCGCGGTCCGCGGAATTGCGGCCAGTTCGCCTCGCGCGCGGCCACGCCCTGGCTCCCAGAACCGCCAACGAGGAAGAAGGAGGAGGAAAGCGCGGTGAGGAGCGAACTTCGCTTCATGGATCGCACTGGATGGCTGGGCGGTGGCGGGAGAGCAGGCGTGACAACAGGATTGTACGCGCCTCTCCAAGTCCCCCGCGCGCGCCCCGCCGCGCTCACTCCCGGTTCAGCGCCGCGAGCATCGGCCCGCGCAACGCCGCTGTGGCCCCGAGCCAGACCCAGCCCGTGCCGGAGAGCCCCACGGCAACGAGCAGCAGCGCCAGTGTTCGGAGTGGGTGCAGCGCGCCGAAATCGAGGCTCGGCAACACGACGCACAGGCCCGCCAGCGCGCCGACCACGAGGCCGATCCACACCAATCCGGCCTGCTCGCCCAGGAACAGCCAGCGTAGCTCGGCCTTCGAGAAACCGAGCGCGCGCATGAGCGCCAATTCGCCACGGCGCTCGACCGCGCTGCGCAGGACGAGCGCGAGCAAGCCCGCGCTGCCCAACACCAGCCCGAGTCCGCCCAGGGCCTGGAAGATCGTGAGGTAGGTGTTCTGGACGCCGTGCAGGAGGTCGAGGCGCTCGTGGGTCGGCACCAGGGTCAACCCCTCGTCGGCCAATGCGCGCGCTAGACGCTCGGCCAACACGGCCGCGCGTTCCGGCGGTGCGTCGAGCAAGAAGGCGCGCTGTCCGGCCTCGTCAGGGAAGAGCGCCTCGAAGCGCGCCTCGGCGATGAGCACGTCGCCCTGCAGGACCGAATCGGCCAGCGCGGCCACGAAGCGCACGCGGAACGGCCGTCCGCGACCGTCCACCAGCTCGAGCTCGTCGCCGAGACGCTTGTGGAGCGTCCACTGCAAGCTCGTGGCGTCCACGATCGCGGGCACGACCTCCACGCCGAGGTACGGGTCGAGGCGCGTGTCGAGCAAAGCCCACGGCTGCTCCAGCGCGTCCGGCCCCTGGCTGAAGCGAAAGCGCCCGGCGAGCCTCGCGGGACGCACGCCGAGCAAGCGCGGGCTGCGCGGCAGGTCGAGATTCAGACAGCTCGCCTCGTCGCCCGCGCGCACGCGCAGCGGCACGACCTCGACGCCCGCGAGCTCTTCCTCCGCTAGGCCGTAGAACTCGCGCCCCGCCGCGGTCTCGAGGTCGTGCAGCACTGGGAGGCTCGTGCGT
>JABFRZ010000199.1 GCA_013140785.1 Planctomycetota bacterium
GGGGAAGGATAGCGGCGGCCCTGCCGGGGGGGGGCCGGAGCGTTTCGTCTGCCGGCGCCCTTGGTCTCAAACCCGAGTCCGGCCCGGGCCCGATTCGCCGCGGACGCTCCTTGGTGACTCCTGGGTGGCCGGACGCTCGCCTCATTCCCATTCTTGGTACATGCGACCACGATCTACCCTTCTGTGGGAATTGGACGGGAGCGACGGGTCTCTCGCTCCCGATCCCAAGGGGGGGACGGCTCACGTCCAGCCAGATAGATGAACCAGGTCCTGCTGATCGAAGACGACCCCGGCGCCCAGCTCCTGTACCGGAATCGCCTGGCCGACCTCGGTCATCGGGTGGTGGTCTCGTCCACCGGCGCCATGGGTTTGGTGGAAGCTCGCGCGACGCCCTTCGACTTGTTCCTGGTCGACGTCGAACTCGGCTCGGGCATCGACGGCTACGAGGTCTGCCGCCGTCTGAAAACCATCCCGGGGATTCACGGCGTCCCGGTGGTGCTCATCAGCGGCCGGGTCAAGACCCACGAGGATCTGCACCGCGGCTACGAGGCCGGCTGTCAATCGTTCCTGGTCAAGGGCGACCTGACACTGCTCGAGGACACCGTGCGAGCCATGCTGCGCATCAAGTCCCTGCAGGACGAGCTCGCGCTGCAGAACCGCCTGCTGGAGGAGCGCAACCGCCGCTTCGAGGCCGATCCTGCGCGCAACCCCGGTTTCGCCAAGGCACTCGCGAGTCACCAGGGTTCGGGCGCGCGCGAGCACGATCACCCCGACGGCCTGCTGCTCGTGGACGGCGAGGGCGTCGTGCGCTCGAGCGACCGGGGCGCGCGCGAGCTGTTCGGACAGCTCCTCGACGGCAAGCACCTGGCCTTGCTCGCGCCCGACTCGCGACTCGAGGCCAGCGTCCGCAACGCGCGCACCGAGCCCCTCGAGCCGGTGCGCTTCGAGGTCCCGGAGCGACCGGGCCGCCGGGCGCGCCAGCTGGTCGCCAGCATCCATCCGCTCGTGCCCAATCCCGAGCGTCTGGACCTAGGGCTCGGGACGCGCGTCGTGTTGCTCCACGACCTGCACTACGACGCCGCGAGCAAGGGCCAGTCGAGCGCGCCCGACCGGCGTGGGAAAAGTCCCGCGCTGCGACGGGAATGGGCCCCGCTGGTCGAGGCCGCACGCGCAACCTACCGGCCCTCGGCCCTGCTCGGGACGAGCGCGGCCCTGCAGGAGCTGCGCCAGGGCGTCGAGCACCTTGTGCGCGACGATCAGCCCGTGCAGCTGCGCGGACCCAGCGGCAGCGGAAAGCTCTTCGTGGCGCGCATCCTGCACTACTCTGGCGCGCACCCCGGCCCGTTCGTGACGCTCGCCTGCGGGGCCTTCGGCGCGCGCGCGCTCGAAGCCGAACTGTTCGGGAGCGGAGACGCCGAAGCGCTCGCTGGCGCGGCACACGCCGGCGCAATCCTGGAGGCCGAGGGCGGCACGCTCTTCTTGCAGGACGTCGAGCGTCTGCCCCTGCCGCTCCAGGAGCGTTTGCTCGAGGCGCTCGACGGCGGACGGTTCCAGCGTCCTCTCTCGGCGCCGGAGCGTTTCGAAGCGCGCCTCGTCGTCGGCACGCGCGTGGACCTGCAGCGCGCCGCCGCAGAGGGGCAATTCCTGTCCGAGCTGGCCCGTCGGCTTGCCGCGCGGGCGCTGTTCCTGCCTGCCCTCGCCGAGCGCGCGCAGGACATCGCGCCGCTCTGCCGACACTTCCTCACGCTCCATGCGCGCTTCGAGGGCGCGCGCTTCTCGGCGCGCGCGGCCTGGCTGCTCACCCAGCACGACTGGCCTGAAAACGTGCGCGAACTCGAGCACACCGTGCACGAGGCCTGTGCCTCGGCGCGCGCCGCCGAGATCGGGGTCGAGCACCTGCCGCCGCGCTTCGTCGAACTCGAGAAGAGGCTCGAGCTCGCAGGGATCCGTGCACCGGCGCAAGCTCCCCGCGCGGAGGCCGAGGACGTCTCCGGCGCACGCCGCGAGCCGACGCCGCCGATCGAGGCGCTCGACTCCACCGTCTCCCTGCTCGTCGCCTACGAGAGACAAGCCCTGCTGCACGCCTTGCGCGAAAAGCAGGGCGACAAGATGGCGGCCGCCAAGCTGCTCGATGTGGGCAAGAGCACCCTCTACCGCAAGCTCAGGGAGCACGGCATCACCTGATCTTGCAGGTGCTTGGCCAGCGACCCCGATCGCTTTCACTCCAGGACGGCGCTGACCGGCTCTCCGAGCGGCGAGAGTGGCGCGTCCGGACGCATGCCCGGGTTGTGCAGCCAGGCCCTGACCTCGGCGCCGCGCAGCTCCGCGGGCACGGGGGCTTCGAGCAGCTGGATCGAGCTCGTGCCGGTGGGGAAGACCAGTAGGCTCGTGCGCGCATCGAGCGGGGCGGAGCGCACCCAGCTGCCCGTGGGCCGCAGGTAGAGCTCGCGGCCGTCCCGGCCCTTCGCAGAGAGGCACAGATCGACCACCAAGTGGTGACCCTCGTGCCGCGCGAGGACGCGCAAGCGCCCCTCTTCGACTTCCAGCACGAGCCTAGGGATCATCCCCTCCTGCTTGCGCTGCAGCAGCGGAAACGGCCGGTCAGAGGGCTCGTTCGGGCGGCGGCTCTCGGCCGGGACAGGCACGGAGACGAGCGTGTAGTTGCTCAGGGCGTGCAAGAGCTCGCCCTGCCGGTGCGGAGTCGGGCCGACGCGGTCGTAGCGCTCGAGCCAGCTGACCAGGAAGTCGTCCGGCTCATCGGTTTCGCTCAGGGTGCCCACGAGCGGCACGATGTAGTCGATGCCCTCGGCCAGCGAAGCGGCCACGTCCACGCGCGTGACACCGCGCCACGAGAATGGCTGCGCGTACCCCGCGAGGGGCCAGACCCGACCGGACAGGTCCAGGACCTCCTTGCGCGAGAGGTAGCCGATCGCGCCCGGCCAGGAGGTGAGGATGGTGGCGTCCGCGCCGACGCGGTCGCGCAGGTAGACGCCGAGCGTGCGCAGGTGCTCGACCGCGCGGATCTCCTCGAGAAGACCGAGGCGCCCGAGCGGGCGCGGGTAGGCCTTGGCCAGGGCGCCGCGCGGGGTCTGCCAATCCGTGAGGGCCTGCTGGAGGCGCAATGGTCCAATGTCCCCGGGGACTTTGCTGGCCAGGAAGGCCGCCAACAACGAAACGGAGAGAACCGGCCACGCCACGTGCGCGAGAGACGGGCGCTCGTCCATCCACACCCGCAGACATTCCTGCACGCCCAGGAAGAAGAGCGGCAGCACGGGTACGAGCGCGCTCCAGAACGGGAGCTCGTCGCCGCCCGAGAGCGCCACCACGCCCCACCACGTCCCCGCCAGTCCGAGCGCGCGCGTGCCCATGGCGCTCGTGCGTCCGGCGGAGAGCGACAGGACCACCACCAGGAACAAGAGTCCGAACCCCGACGAGATCGCGAAGCTCGCCAGGTACTCCGCGCCGATCCGCCAGCGCGCGAGGTCGAGCTCGGCCAGCGGGGCCGAGAAGGGCGAGAGCCAGTGTCCCGTGAACGTGCGGCGTGCCAGCGTGGCCAAGACGATCAAGGCGCTCGGCAAGAGGTAGGCGCGCCAGCCCGGCCGCCGCGGGCCGTCTTCCGAGCGCGGGCGCCACACGCGCTCGCACGCGAGCAGGAAGAGCAGCGCACAGCCGCCCTCGGGGCGCGTCAGGAGGAGCGCCGACAGCGCCAGCGCGAGCAGGCGGAACCAACCGCGCTCGAAGGCCAAGAAAGCCGTCGAGACGAGCAGCATGGCCAGCGCGGCCTCGGTTCCGGAGAAGGCCGCGGCGGCGGTGCTGCCGCTGGCCGCGAGCAGCACCGGCGCGACCAAGCCCGCCGTGCGCTTCGGGCTGAACTGGGCCAGCACCACCAGCGTTGCCAGCACGCTGACCAGGCCCACCGCCTGCGTCAGGAAGATGGGGGACGCGTACAGGCGCGCCGCCACGGCGGCGAGGAGCACCCAAATCGGCGAGGGATAGGACTCGATCGCCGGCCCACCGGGATTCCACGAGGCGGAGCCCTCGTACACCAGGTTGCGCCCGAGCCGATAGGCGACGTGCGCCATCTCGTAGGGCGCGGCGAAGTCGCCGTCGGGCGTCTGGTGGATCGCGAAGGTGTGCGCGAGCAGGATGGCCAGCGCCACGAGTACTACCGTTCCGCGGTTCATGTCGGACTGGGAGTATGCTCGCGCGTGGCGCGTTTTCCATACTCGCCAGCCAGTGAACGGAGACCAACGAGGCGCGCCGATCGGCGCGGACCTGCGCGCGCGCGCCTTGCGCCTGCTGGTGCCCGCGCTAGTTCACCGGCTCAACAACGCGCTGTCGGTCGTGCAGTGGGTGCACGCTCTCGGTCCGGAGGCGAGCCCGGACGAGCGCGCGCGCGCCGACGAGGCGCTGCTCCGGCTGCGCGACACGCTGGAGCGACTCGCGCGCTTCGCCAGCGCACCGTCCCCGCTCGCTCAGCCGGTCGACTCCGCCGCCTTGTTCCGCACCCTGGCCCTGCTCCTGGCCCCGCTCGCGAGCAGCCGGCAGGTCGAGCTCGAGCTCTGCCCTGGAGAGTTGCCCTCCGCGGCGCACGAACCCCTCGGGGGCCTGCTGGTGGACGTCGG
>JABFRZ010000249.1 GCA_013140785.1 Planctomycetota bacterium
GGGCACAGCCGGCCCCGCCAACCGAGCGTTCGGGCAGCGTCCCGGTCTCCCCCGCCCTGGGGGGCCGGCTGTGCCCAAGCTGCGCTTCCGCCGCGCGCGCGCGCGCCCTCGCGCTCGAGAGCTTGCCCTTGAACGTGCTGCGCGTGGCGGAGAGCCTGATGAGCGCCACCCCGGCCATGCTCGCGCACACGCGCATCGAGGCCGGGCTCCTGGAACGGGTGCGTGCCTTCGTGGCACGCTTCCTCGAATACCATCTCGAGACTCGCCTGCGCAGCCGCCGCGCCTTCGCCCAGCCCAGCACTCATCGATGAGGATCCGCCCCCCGCTTTCCTGGCTGGCGTTCGCCGCGCTCGCCGCCGGCTGCCGTTCGCAACCCTTCGGCGAGATCGACCGCGACAACGCGCACGCGCACCTCGACCAGGCCGAGGCCGACATCGCGGCCGGATCCTATCCGCGCGCGCTGGCGCACCTGGCCGAGGTGCGCCAGGTACAGGCGCTCGATCCCGACCTGCGCGCGCGCGAGCAGCGCCTGATCGACCTTGCCGCGCGCGGGCGCTTCGAGCAGCTGGCCGAGGCGCCGGCCGACGAATTGGAGCAGCTGTTCGAGGCCGAGCTGCCCGAGCGCGTGCGGGCACGCGCCGGCGTCTTGGCTGCCGAACGGCTGCTGGCCGAGGATCGTCGCATCGCGGCCTACCGGATGATCAAGGAGGTGGATACGAAGCTGCCGGGTCATCCCGAACGGGTACTGGCCGGCGACGTCCTCGCGCGCGCAGGGCTCGCGCTGATCCGCGACCGGCGCCGTTACAACCTGCTGTTCCACTACCGGCCGCGCGGCGTGCAGGCGCTCGAGTACCTGGTGCTGCACTATCCACTCGAGCCGCGCTGCCCGGAGGCCTACTTCGCCCTGTCGGAGGTCTACGAGGACCGCGGCGACCTGGACGAAGCCATCGAACGGACCGGGGAGCTCCTGCTCTACCACCCCGACAGCCCCTACGCCCGCGCGGCCAGCGCGCGGCTCCCCTACCTGCGTCTGTGCCGACTGCAGCGCGACGACTACGACCGCGGCGAGCTCCTGCGCGCGGAGGTCGAGATCGCGGCCTGGCTCGAGCGCAATCCGGGGCACGAACTCGAGGCCTGGGTGCGCGAGCTCCAGCGCGAGTGCCAGACCAGGCTCGTGCGCAGCGACCTGTATCTCGCGGGCTACTACAGGAAGACCGAGACGCCCGCCGCGACCCGGCTGCACGCCGAACGCGCGCGCGCCCTGGCGCTCGAGGCCGGCCTGGAACGCGAAGCCGGCGCGGCCCAGGCCCTGCTCGCCGAGCTGCAATCCGGCCCCGATTCCGCCGCGCCGCCCGAGGCCTCGGGCCAGCCGTGAGAACTCTGACCGCGAGCGCTCTGTGGTTCTTGTGCGGCGCCTGCGGCTGGCACGCCGGCCTCGGCACGCCCGCGGGGGCACGCTCGGTAAGCGTGGAGGTGGTGCGCCGCGAAGGCAAGGTGCTCGAGCGGGGTCTCGAACCGCTGCTCACCGACGCCTTGTCCGAGGCGGTGGTCGATTGGGTGGACCTGCCGCTGCTCGCCCCGGCGCAGGCCGACCTCGTCGTGCGCGGCGAGTTGCTCGAGTACCGGCGGCGCGGCGGCGTGCGGACGCCCGACAACCAGCTGATCGAGAGCGCCGTGCTCATCCGCGCGCGCGCCGAGCTCTACGACCGCCGCCGTGGGAAGACCGTCGGCGCGCCAGCCCAGGCCCAGGAGTGGAGCGGGTACACCCTGGACGACACGGCGAGCGAGGACGCGGCCCGCGACAGGGCCCTGCGCCACGTGGCCGTTGCGCTGGTTCTCCAGCTGTTCGAGCCGTCGGAGGCCGCGCCCGATCCGGCGCCGGAATCACTCGCGCTTGATCCGCGCTGATGTCGCTCGGACCACCGACCGCTTTCCACTAGGATGTCGGGCCGCTGGCCCTGCAGGCGAGGCCAAGGGCAGACGATAAGAGGCGCATGTCCGAAAAGCAGCCCACCCCCGACTCCGACAAGAGCCGCCGCTCCCGCTCCTTCGGCTCGTTCTTGATCGTCCTGGTCGTGCTCTTGCTCGTCCTGGCCGTGGTCGGGAACGACCCCTTCGCGTCGAAGCTGGAGCTCTCGCAGGATCAGTACGAGTGGTACCTGAACAAGGGCGACGTGCTCGTACAGGAGTACAAGGGCTCCGAGGCGGGCACGAACCTGATCAAGGGCAGGCTGCGCAGCCCCGACAAGGGCGAGGTCACCTTCGAGGTGCGCTACGCCAGCTTGAAGGAACGCGAAGAGCGCTTCCGCGACCTCAAGAGCCGCAGCTACGTCACCACTCGCGCCGCCGCATTCCGGCACGACGTCGAACAAGGGCGGTACGTGCCGATCGAGGCGCGCTCGCTGACGGCCAACACCACCCGCCGCAGCAAGGTCCCGGGCGAGAAGGGTGGAGCGGAGAAAGGCACGCTCGTCGTCGATCCCGAGCCTGAGAGCCGCTTGCTCGTCAAGGCCACCGCGACTCCCACGAGCTCGGTCACGCGGGAGGGCGGCGAGCGACTGGTTCCGCCTCCGCTGCGCCTCGGTCACGTCGATCTGGACGTGCGCCTCGAGCCGGGGGACGACCTGGCGGCCCTCGAGCGCATGCTGGAGGAACGCGGCGTGCCGATCGAGCGCCGTACCTTCGACCTGTCCCTGGAGGACGCGGGCGGGACGCGCTGGGACAGCAACACTTCCCCCTTCAGCAGCATCCTGTTCCTGCTCGGCCCCTGGGTGCTCCTGTTCGTCGTGTTCCTGATCTTCATGCGCCAGATGCGCTCCCAGGGCGGCGCCGGCGGCGTGATGTCCTTCGGGCGCTCGCGCGCGCAGCTCTACTCCAAGGAGAGCCACACCAACACCACCTTCGACGACGTGGCCGGGGCCGACGAGGCCAAGGACGAGGTGCGCGAGCTGGTCGAGTTCCTGAAGAACCCTGGGCGCTTCACGCGCATCGGCGGACGCATCCCACGCGGCGTGCTCCTGGTCGGGCCCCCGGGCTGCGGCAAGACGCTGCTCGCCAAGGCCATCGCGGGCGAGGCCGAGGTGCCGTTCTTCTCGATCTCGGGCTCGGACTTCGTGGAGATGTTCGTGGGCGTGGGCGCGAGCCGCGTGCGCGACCTCTTCAAGCAGGCACGCGAGAACTCGCCCTGCATCATCTTCCTGGACGAGATCGACGCCGTCGGCCGCCGGCGCGGTAGCGGCATGGGCGGCGGACACGACGAGCGCGAGCAGACGCTCAACGCCATCCTGGTCGAGATGGACGGCTTCGGCACCGACGAGGGCATCATCGTGGTGGCCGCCACCAACCGCCCCGACGTGCTCGACCCGGCGCTCCTGCGCCCGGGCCGCTTCGACCGCGAAGTCACGATCGACCTGCCCGACATGGAAGGGCGCCGCGCGATCCTCGGGGTACACCTGAAGCGCGTGAAGAGCGGGCCCGACGCGGACGTGAGCGGCCTGGCGCGCTCGACCCCGGGCTACTCCGGCGCCGACCTGGCCGCGATCATCAACGAGGCCGCGATCATGGCCGTGCTCGCCAAGCGCGACATGGTCAGCATGGCCGACCTCGAGGAAGCGCGCGACAAGGTGCGCTACGGACGCCAGAAGAGGTCGCGCAAGATCGAGGAGCAGGACCGGCGCATCACCGCCTACCACGAGGCCGGCCACGCGGTGGTCGCGGCCGCGCTGCCGGAGACCGATTCGCCCCACAAGGTCACGATCGTTCCGCGCGGGCGCGCCCTGGGCGCCACCATGATCGTGCCCGAGCGCGAGAGCTACCACATGCAGCGCGCCAAGCTGCACGCGCAGATCGCCATGCTGTTCGGCGGACGCGTGGCCGAGGCGCTGTACTGCGGCGACATCTCGGCCGGCGCCTCGGACGACATCCGGCGCGCCACCGACCTCGCACGCGCCATGGTGGCCGAGCTCGGCATGAGCGAGAAGATCGGCCCCATCAACTACGCCGAGCGCCAGGGCTCGGACTTCCTCGGCACCGAGATCGGGCGCGGCAAGATCCACAGCGAGGAGACCGCGCGCGAGATCGACCAGGAGGTCATGCGCTTCCTGACCGAGGCCTACCAGCGCGCCGAGTCGATCCTGCGCGCCAACGGCCGCGCGGTCGAGGAGATCGCGCAGGCGCTACTCCTGTACGAGACCGTCAACGGCGAAGAGGTCGCGCGCATCCTGGCGGGAGCCAGCGCCAAGGGCCTGCGGCCCGAGCCGGACGCGGAGCAGAAGGACGCGCCCAAGAAGAGCGGCACGAGCGAGCGCCGCGCGGGCGAGGATCGCTCCAAGGGTCTTTCCGGCGAGCCAGGACTGTCGCCGGCCTAAGCGAGCGTGCGCTTCTCGGCGGGTCCCGCGCAAGACGTCGAGGACCTCCTCGGCGACTTCGCCAACCGGCTGGAGGGACGCTTGGAGCGCCGCGCCCTGCCGCCCGGGCCTGCTGGCCAGCGCGTGCAGCTCGTGTTCGCGCGCGCGGCGTTGGACGCGGACGAGCTCGCGCTCTTGGCGCACGAGGCGGAGCTCGCGCCCGCCAGCGCCGACCTCGTGGGC
>JABFRZ010000358.1 GCA_013140785.1 Planctomycetota bacterium
ATGCTGGGGACCGTACAAGAGGCGCGCGAAGCCGTCCGCCGCGAGCTCCCCGATGCGGTCGCCGCGCGTGCCGAGCTCGACCAGGCGTGCGCGTTGGACGCGCGCGAAGTCGGCCGCGTCGAAGCGCGGCGCGAGCACCACGTCGGACAGGAGCTCGAGCGCGCGCGGCAAGCACTCGTCCAGCACCGAGAGCCGCAGCACGAGGTCCTCGTCGCCCGCGCTGATCGAGAGGTGCGCCCCGAGGCCGTCGAGCTCGTCCAAGAACTCGATCCCGGACAGGGCGCGCGTGCCCTCCTCGAGCATCTCGGCCGTCAGCCAGGCGAGGCCGCACTGCGCGCGCGGCTCCCAGGCGCGTCCAGCCGGGATTGCCAGCGCCAGACGCGTCAGCGGCACCTTGTCGAGGGGCGAGCCGAGCACGGACACGCCATTCGCGAGCCGCGCACTCCACATCGGCGGCGACCGAAACGCGCGCGCGACGCCGCTCGCTGGAACGCGCGCGCGCTCCAGCGGCGGCGCGGCCTCGCACGACGTGGCCGAGAACGACGTGGCTGGGAACGAGGCGGCCACTGGCTCGACCGCCGCGAGCTCGGGCTGCCCGCGCGGAACGGTCGAGAGCACCACGTGCGCGTGACCCAGCACGTGGCGGCGCAGCACGGCCTCGACCTCCGCGGGCCGCACCGCCCGACGGCGCTCGAGCTCCAGCTGCACGCGTCCGGGGTCGCCGTGGAACAGGTTGTCGTGCGCGAGCTGGCTGGTGCGCGCGGCCACGGTCTCGAGGACGCGGAACAACTCGCCCTCGCGGCGGCGCTTCAAGCGCTCGAGGCGCGCGGGCTCGACTCCGCGCCGCGCGAGCTCCGCCAGGATCTCGCCCACGCGCTGCTCGAGCCGTCCGAGCGTGACGCCGGGGTGGGGCCGCAGGTTCACGAGCAGTGCCCCGGCGCGCTCCTCCGCGAGGTGCGCGATCGTGACCAGGCTGGCGAGCTCCTCGTCGATCATCAGCGCGCGGTCGAGCAGCGACGACTTGTTGGCCGAGAGCACGTCGGCCAGGCACTCGAGCGCGGGCTCGTCGGGATGCCCGGCTGGGACCGTCGGCCAGCACAGGCTGAGCTGCGGCTGCTGCACGCGGTCCTCCAGCAGCACGCGCCGCGTGCACGCGAGTCGCGCCGGCTCGGGCGCGGGACGCTCGACCGGCGGGCCGGCGGGGATCGAGCCGAAGTAGTGCTCGACCAGCGCCAGCGCGCGCGCGGGCTCGAAATCCCCGCCAAGCGCGAGCGTTGCGTTGTTCGGGCCGTACCAGCGCCGGAAGAAGCGCGCGATGTCCTCCAGCGTGGCCGCCTGGATGTCCGCCATCGAGCCGATCGTGGGCCAGGAATAGGGATGCCCTTCCGGATAGAGCGCGGCCAGCAGCGTCTCGTGCACCAGACCGTAGGGCCGGTTCTCGTAGCTCTGCCGGCGCTCGTTCATGACCACGTCGCGCTGGTTGTCGAGCTTCGCCTGCGTCATGGCCGGCAGCAGGAAGCCCATGCGGTCCGCCTCCAACCACAGCGCGAGCTCGAGCTCCTCGGCCGGCAGCGTCTCGTAGTAGTTCGTGCGGTCCTGGTTGGTCGAGCCGTTGAGCGCGCCGCCCGCCTCCTGGATGAGCCGGAAGTGGCCGTTGTCCTGCACGTGCGCCGAGCCCTGGAAGAGCATGTGCTCGAACAGGTGCGCGAAGCCCGAGCGCCCGCGTTCCTCGCGCGAGCTGCCCACGTGGTAGTAGACGTAGACCGCCACGACCGGTTCGGAGTGGTCCTCGTGCAGGACCAGCTCCAGGCCGTTCTCGAGCACGTGCTTCGTGAACGGGATGCGCGCCGCGGAGGTCGACGGCGCCGTGCTCGACGTGCTCGGAAAGGCGAGAGGGACGCGGGTGATGGAGCGGGAGGCCAAGGCGGCAAGCTAGCCTCCGCATCCAGGGCTAGCGAGGGCCCGCCCGCGCTGGCTTGCGCAGAGTCCTACCCCGGCGCGCGCTCTTTCTGCTCGATCTTGGCCCACGAGTCGCGCAGGGCCACGGCGCGCTGGAACAGCGGCCGGCCGGGGCGCGAATCGCGCGCGTCGAGGCAGAAGTAGCCGTGGCGCTCGAACTGGAAGCGCTGCTCGGGGCGCGCTGCGGCCATGCTCGGCTCCAGCTTGCAACCGGAGAGCGTGCGCACGGAGTCCGGGTTGAGGTGCGCGAGGAAATCGCCGGCCGCGGGAGCACCCTCGTGGCCGCCCCCTTGGCTCGCCTCGGGGTGCGCCTCGCGGAAGAGGTGCTCGCACAGGCGCGCCTCGGCTTCGAGCGCGTGCGCCGCCGAAACCCAGTGCAGCGTGCCCTTGACCTTGCGCTTGTCGGGCGAGTCGCCGCCGCGCGTGGCCGGGTCATAGCGCACGCGCACCAGGCTCGGCGCCCCGCTCGCATCGGTCTCGAAACCGGTGCAGGTCACGTAGTACGCGTAGCGCAGGCGGACCTCCTGCCCGGGCTTCAGGCGCCAGAAGTTCTTCGGGGCCTCGGCGCGGAAGTCCTCGCGCTCGATCCACAGCTCGCGCCCGAACGGCACTGTGCGCGTGCCGGCCGAGGGATCCTCGGGGTTGTTCACGGCCTCGAGCCACTCGACATGCTCACCGGCGCCGTGCGCCCCGGCGGCGCCCTCCGGCCAGTTCTCGATCACGACCTTGAGCGGCTGCAACACCGCCATCACGCGCGGCGCGCGCTTGTTCAGGTCGTCGCGCAGCGCGTTCTCGAGCTGCACCATGTCCACCGTGCTGTTGAACTTCGCCACGCCGATGCGCTCGCAGAAGAGCCGCAGGGCTTCGGGCGTGTAGCCGCGCCGGCGCAGCCCGGACAAGGTCGGCATGCGCGGGTCGTCCCAGCCCGTGACGTGGCCCTCCTTGACCAGGCGCAGGAGCTTGCGCTTCGAGAGCACCGCATACGTGAGATTCAGGCGCGCGAACTCGATCTGCTGCGGGCGGTGCTCGAGCTCCAGCGCCGCGAGGAACCACTCGTACAGCGGGCGGTGGTTCTCGAACTCGAGCGTGCAGATGGAATGCGTGATGCCTTCGAGCGCGTCGGACTGCCCGTGGGCCCAGTCATAGGTCGGGTAGATGCACCAGCGCGAGCCCGTGCGGTGGTGCTCCGCGCGCAGGATCCGGTACAGGACCGGGTCGCGCAGGTTCATGTTGGGCGAGGCCATGTCGATCTTGGCCCGCAGCGTGCGCGCTCCGTCCGGGAACTCGCCCGCGCGCATGCGCGCGAAGAGCGCCAGGTTCTCGGCCGCGGAGCGCGCGCGGTAGGGACTGTCGCGGCCAGGCGCGGTGAGCGTGCCGCGGTACTCGCGCAGCTCCTCGCCCGGCAGGTCGCACACGTAGGCCAGCCCCTTCTCGATCAGGCGCACGGCCCACGCGTGCAGCTGCTCGAAGTAGTCCGAGGCGAAGAACAGCCCATCGGGCTCGAAGCCGAGCCAGCGCACGTCGTCCTGAATCGAGCGCACGTACTCGTCGTCCTCGGTGCTCGGGTTGGTGTCGTCGAAGCGCAGGTTGCAGCGCCCGCCGAACTCGGCCGCGAGCCCGAAGTTGAGGCAGATCGACTTGGCGTGCCCGATGTGCAGGTAGCCGTTGGGCTCGGGCGGAAAGCGCGTCAGCACGCGGCCGCCGTGCTTCCCTGCGCTGCGGTCGGCCTGCACGCGCTCGCGCACGAAGTCGCTGCGGCGCTCGGCCGGCGCGGCATCGGTGTCCCCAGGGTTCTGCATGGCGGCTCGGGCGGGTCGAGGCTCGCTGCGCCGCGCCGAAGGCGGGGACGATAGGGAGCCCGGCCCCGCCCGACAAGCCGGTTCCTTCGAGAGCGCCTCGGGCGGGGTACCCTTCCGCTTGCAGCCCACCGCATGTTCCGCGCGCGCCATAGGACGGAAAGTGCTTCCCGCTCGAGCGCCCTCTGCGGCTCGGTGGGCAGCGCACGGGTCTGGGACGAGCGCACGCGCGCGCACAACGCGGGAAGGATCGCAGCTTCCGCCCCGCTAGAGCTCCCGAGCGTCGAAACGCCGCGCACGCTCGCAGCGGATGAGCTCTCCGCCCTTGTGGCTGGAATCGTGCAGGTGACGCTCGACACGCGGCTCCCGGACTGCGAGCCGGCGCGGCGCCGAGTGCTCGCGCGTGAGCTGCAGCTACGGCTCACTTCGGTTTTCCTGGACCCCAGGTCGTTCCTGGACCCCACGTCGCTCGCCGAGCCAATTTCCGGCCAAACCCTGGCGCCGGCCGCTCCCGAGGCAGCCGTCGAGCCCGAGGACGCGCTCGAGGCCCGGGAAGCACCCGCGTCCGACGCGCTCGAAGCGCGCGCGCACTCGCTTCGGCCGCGCTCCCCGGCGGCGCGCGCGCTCGGGCTCGTGTTGGAGGACCGCCTCAACGGGCTCGGCGGCACGCTCACCGAGCGCGCCGATCTGCGCCAGCGCCTGATCGCACTGGCCCAGACGGCGCTCGAGTCGCCGAGCCACTCGACGGGCCCGGAGGCTTCCAGCGAAGAGCTGCGCAGCCTGGACGTGCTCCAGCGTCGTGAGCACAAGCTCGAGCGCTCGCTGCGGGAG
>JABFRZ010000311.1 GCA_013140785.1 Planctomycetota bacterium
GTTTCAGGCGGCGTGGCCGGGCGGTCTTGCGCGTGGGTTGCGATGGTCGGAAGGAGGAGGGCGGCGGCCGCGACGAGGAGGTTGGCGGCGCGAGTGAATGCGAACATCGACCTAGGCCTTTTGGGGGTGGGACGGGAATCGCGGTCTGGCGATCGAGTCGGGGCAAAGGGTACATGGGCCAGCGGGCGCAAGTGACTCGGTGGCTCGAGCGAGCGCATGGGTCCCAGATGATCCGAATGCAGGTTTCCGTCAGGTCCCGGGGCGAACGCGCCGGCGACTCTCCGCGAGCCTCAGCGCCCCCCGCGTCTCCGCAGTGCTTTTTTTCAGCCGATGCGGGCGTAGGCGCGCCGCGCAGGGACCGAGACCAGCCGATCCTCCTCGGCGATCCAGGCCGTGAGCTCGCGGCCCCACACGCAGCCGGTGTCGAGTCCACGGAGGTGCGCGCGCACGAGCAGGCCCTGCGTGGCCCAGTGTCCGAACACGACCGTGCGGCCGCCGCTGCGAGCGGCGTCGTAGAAGTCGTGCCACGGCCGGAACGGCGGCCCGGGCCCGGCGCTCGTGGAGTCGTCGCCTTCGGGCCGGTTGCCGTCGGGGTCGCAGGTGCGCGTGCGCACGGCGAAGACCGCGGCGCGCGTCGGGCGCACCGGATCGACGCCCGCGAGCTCGAGCTCGGGATCGCGCCAGCGCGGGTGCAGTGCGGCGTGCACGAGCCAGACGTCGTCCCAGCGCCGTACGAAGGGCAGGGCCGCGAGCCAGGCCACGAGTTCGTTGCGCTCCTCGCAGGCGAGCAACTCGTCGAGCGTGTCGCTCGGGCGCAGCTCGCGCAGCCCGGCCGCGACCTGCAACAGGTGCAGCTCGTGGTTCCCGAGCACGCTGTCGGCCGCGAGCCGCCGCATGAGCCGCACGACCCCGAGCGAATCCGGCCCGCGGTTCACCAGGTCGCCCACCGGACACAGGACGTCGGCCACGGGATCGAAGCGCAGCTTCTCGAGCAGGGTCTCGAGCTCCTCGCGGCAGCCCTGATGTCGCCGATGAAGATGCGCCGCGGCATGGAGCTCCTTGGAATGGAGCGACTGAAGGGTAGCGCGCGCGCGCGCGCGATTGGACAGTGGGCTCGGCGCACGCGAAGATCACGCGCGTGGAGCCCGTGCCGCACGTGTTGGGAGGCGCCGCCGACAAGAGCGCCGGGCCCGCGCGCGTGAACGGGCTGCTCGTGCTCGCGGCCATCGTGGTGGTCGGTCTGGCGACGGGCGCCGGCTTCTACCGCTGGAAGCGCGGCCAGATGGACGCACGCGTGCAGCGCGAGCTGGCGGCGGCGCCCGAGACGCCCGCGGAGCGCCTCGATCTCTGGCTGCGCCTCTCGGGCCCGCAGGTCCACCATCGCTTGGCGGTGGTCGGACGCTTCGCGCCCGCGATGCCTTGGCTCGTGACGCACGCCGTCGCACGCGCGGACGGACCGCCCGAGCTGTGGGGCCTCGACTGCGCGGAGCTGCCGCGCGCGCTGGGGTACCGCGAGGGTCTCGACGTCGTGGTCGACTTGCCGGCACCACGCTTGCTCGCACGCGTGGCGCTGGATGCGCTGCAGGCGCAGAAGGTCCCGCTGTACGCGCAGGAAGCGAGCCTCGACCCCGCGGCGCGCCTGGAGGAGCTGGCGCGCTACCTGCTCGAGGGGATTCCGCGCGCGCTGGAGCGCGACATCCCCGGCGCGCGCATCGTCATCCGCGTGCGGCGCGAGTAGGGAGCGCGCTCCAGTGGGAAGGACTTTCCTGCCGCGGCCCGCGTTCAGCGAGTGCGCGCACACAACTCCGACCCGCCTTGCGCGCCTGGAGTAGGGTTCGGATGGGGACGTGCTCGTTCAGAAGCGAGCGCCCCCGCCATCCATGGGCTCGCTCGTGCTCCCGTTGCCGGTACTGGCCATCATCCTGGCCGCGGCCGACGCCTTGCTGGTGCGTTGGACTCAACCCTGGCGCGCCGCGGAGGTCGGGCTCTTCTTCCACGCCTATTTCCTGTGGGCCTGCTTCGGCCTGGTCGTGCTGTGGCCTGCGCGCCTCACGCTGCGCTTCCTCGACGCGCACTCACGGCCGTGGCCCGCGCCCGGCTACGACGCGCGCCCGTGGATCGTGCTGCTCGGCTGGATGGTGTTGCCGGTCGCGGTCCAGGCGACGCTCGACGGACACACGACCCTGGTCGGCTTCGGCGGGCTGGCGCACGCGCGGCCCTGGCTGGAGCTCGGCGGCGCGCTCGCGGGTGGGCTCGCGGTCCTGGCGCTGCTCGGGCGTTTCCTGGGCAACGTTCCGGGCGTGCGCACGGCTTCGCTCGGGGTCGTGTTGGCCTTCGGAGTGGGGCTCATCCCGCCCTCGCGTGCCGCGCCGCTGCCGGAGGCGAGCCACGCCGCGCGCCCGAACCTGCTGGTCTTGGTGTGGGACACCTGCCGCGCGGACAAGCTCGAGCCCTACGGTCAAACGCGCCGCACCTCGCCGCGCTTGTCGAAGTTGGCCGAGCAGTCGCTCGTGTTCGAAGACTCGCTCTCGGTCTCGACCTTCACCTTCAGCTCGCACCTGTCGCTCTTGACCGGCGTCCACCCGAGCACGCACGGCGCGCACCTCGGCAACATGCGCTTCGATCCCGCGCGCGCCAGCTCGAGCGCGAGCCTGCTCGCGGCGGCCGGCTACCGCACGGGGGCGTTCGTGGGCACGGACGTCCTGTCCGGACGCACCGGGATTCGCACGGGCTTCGAGGTCTACGACGACCAGGTCGATCCGAGCGTGTGCGACACCCTCGCCTGGCGTTGCGTGCACGCCCTGCAAGCGCTCGCCGCCCAGCTCGTTCCGGCCCTGCGCTTCAACGGCCGCCCGCACTGGATCCAGGACTTCCAGCGCCCAGGCGACGAGGTCCTCGCGCGCGCCGAAGCTTGGATCCGCAGCGACGACCCACGCCCGTGGTTCTGCTTCGTGAACCTGTACGACGTGCACTGGCCCTACGTGCCCGAGCAGGGCGGCGCGCAGCTGGTGCGGCCCTACGACGGTACGGTGGACGGGTTCCTGTTCCGCAGCGACGGCTGGCAGCCCGGCTACTCGATGCGCCCCGCCGACAAGCAGCACGTGAACGACCTCTACGAGGGCGAGGTCTTCGATCTCGACGCCCTGGTGGCCGGGTTCCTGGACGGCCTCGCGCTCGAGCGCGGCGGCACGGCCGTGCTCGTGACCTCGGATCACGGCGAGGGCCTGGGCGAAGGCGACACCTGGAATCACGACGACGTGCGCGAGCCGCAGGTGCGCGTGCCGCTGATCCTGCGCCTGCCCGAGCCGGCCCCGCGCGGAGTCCGCGTGCGCGCGCCGGTGTCCGGGATCGACGTGGCGCCGACGCTGCTCGCGCTGGCGGGGATCGCGCCGCCGGAGGAAATGGAGGGCCGAAGCCTCTTGGCTGCGGCTACGCCAAGGGACGCCGCATCGCCGAGTCGCCGAGGGGGCGAGCCCGAGCCCGCGCGCGAGCGCTGGGTGGATGACCGCGACCATATGCGCGCAGAGGACTACCGCTGCGTCTTGTACCGCGACGCCTTCAAGCTCGTGCGCTTCGGTCAGGGCGCGGGCGCGCGCTACGAGCTCTACGACCTGGCCAGCGATCCGGCCGGCTTCACCGACGTGCGGACACGGCATCCCGAACTCTTCGCGCGGCTCGTGGCGCGCATGGAAGAGCGCGCCGCTCACGCAAACCGCGGCGGCAGCGGCGATGTCCGGGACAACGACGTCCGGGACAACGCCGGCGACTCGTCTCCAGCCCTACGCGCACTCGGCTACGCCGGCGACTGAGCTGAGAGGCTGAGCAGAAACGCCGCTCGCGGCATTCTGCTCGATCTCGAGGGACCGTCTGGCGCGCGCTCCTCGCGCGCTCGTTCCGATTCTTGCTCGGGCTCTGAGGGCTCGCGGCCGGCGCTCAGCCGCGCTTGCCCTTCTTCAGCGAGGCGTGGGCGCGCGCGCGCGCACGCCCCGAGCCCATGCCCATCTTCTTGACGCGCAAGCGTCCGCGCGTCGGTCCGCCTGCCTTGTTCCTGTATCTGCCCATGGGGATTCCTCGGGGAAAATCGAGCGCGAGAGGGTACTCGCGCGCCGCCGCGCTCGGCAAGCCCTCCGTCCCGGATCCTTCTTCTCTTCTCTGTGAGGCTCTGTGCCCTCTGTGTCTCTGTGGTTGGCTCGCAAACCGACCACAGAGGCGCAGAGGGCACAGAGCCTCACAGAGAAGAGGATGGAGTCGCTCACGGCCAGTCGGGCGACTCCTGCCACTCCCCGAAGTGATCCGCCCCGAGCGCGGTCACCACCACGATGTCCTCCAAGCGCACGCCCAGCCTTCCGGCGAGGTAGATGCCCGGCTCGTCGCTGAGGGTCATGCCGGGCGCGAGCACGACCTCGCTCGCGCCGTCGAAGTACGGCTCCTCGTGGCCCTCGAGGCCGATGCCGTGTCCGAGGCGATGCCCGAAAACTTCGTAGCCGCCGGGGTAGCCCGCGGCCACCAGCGCCTCGCGCGCGGCGCGGTCGATCGCGCCGCAGGTCACGCCCGGCGCCATGCGCTCGAAGGCCGCGCGTTGGGC
>JABFRZ010000399.1 GCA_013140785.1 Planctomycetota bacterium
ACGTGCGCGCCGCGCCGAGGCGCTGCCGCGCTTCACCGCGGACGGCGCGCACGTCGTGTTCGTGCGACGCGCGGAATACGACGGCTGGTCGCTCGGCGATCCGTGGGGGCCGGGCTCGATCTTCGTGGCCGAGGCCGACGGCTCGCGCGAGCGGCGCCTGACCGAGGGGCTCTTCCATCCTTTCTCCGGACTCGAGCTCGCCGCGCACGACACCCGCATCGTGTTCGGCGCGAGACTCGGCGCGGAGGGCACGCGAATGGCGGTGTACACGCTCGACTTCCCGGCCGGCGGCGCGCCGCGCGTCTTGCTCGAGGACGCCTATCTGCCCGTGCCGATCCCAGGGACGGACGACCTCTTGGTCGCGCGCATCCACGCTGGAGAGCACCGACTCGCGCGCGTGGACCTCGCGGGCCGAGTGCGCTGCGCCTACGACGCGCGCGCACGCGAGTTCCTCGGCTTGTGCGTGTCGCCGGATGGGCAGCGCCTCGTGTACAGCGACTTCGACCCAGGCGCCGGGCCCTTCGGCGAGTACCGCCTGTGGTCGTTCACGCCCGCCGGCAGTCCTGCGGCGCCGGTCCTCTTGGAGACGCTCCCCTACCGACCCGAGGCTCGCTTCAAGCCGCTCGACCTGCTCCAGCCACCGAGCTGGTTCTTCCGCCCCGGCGCCTCGCCGGGGTCGCGGTAGCGCGCCCGCGGAGCGAGGGTCGAGCCTGGGAGCGCGTTCGCCACCGCACCTCCGCGCTCGAAGAAGTCCGCCGCGGCGACGCTCGCGCGCGCTTGCGTGCCGGTCCAGTAGTGGTCCACGTCGGCCAGTACGCGCACCTCGCAGCGGGGCAGGTGCCGCAGCCAGAGCGCGCGGTAGCGCTCCTCCGCGGCCGGATCCTCGAGCCCGAGCAGGCGGTCCGAGCGGCCGAAGCACACCAGCGCCGGGACCGCGCTCACCACACCCGCGAGCGGCCGTGAGCTCAGGTACTCCCAAGTAGCGAGCCAGGTGCGCGCACGCGTGTAGCGCAGGATCCCGAAGTGGTCGCGCGACTTGTCCACCCCCGGGAAAAGCCGCTGGTTGGTGGCGTACAGCATCCCGCGCAGATCGAACGGGTTGCGAAGAGCCAGCCGCCGCGCGCCAGACCCGTCGCGCGGTAGAAAATAGTTGGCCAGCACCTCGCGCGGCCCGGCCACGTGCTGCAGGGAAGGGATCGGGTTGAAGAGCGCGAGCGCGCGGAATGCTTCGGGGCGCTCGGCCGCGGCGCAGAGCAGCGGGATGCAGCCGAAGCAGTCCGCCACGCCGAAGAGCGGCTCGCCGGCGAACTCGCCACGCAGCTCTTCGAGCACGGCGCGCGCGTCCTCGATCGTGTTGCGCACGAAGAAGCGTCCGCCGCTCTTGCCGTGACCGCGGTAGTCGAAGGTGACCAGGCGGTAGCCGCGCCGGTTGAGCTCGCGGAAGTAGCCGACCTGCTGCATCCCGCTGCCACCGATCAGGGGCGGCACGAACACGCTGCCGCGACTGGCGCGTCGCTCGGGCGGCGCCACGATCCGGATCGAGAGCGCGTCTCCTCCGACGCGCGTCCCGTGACGGACGATCTTCGGCATGACGCTGGTGGTACGGAGCGCGCGCCGAGAAGTCCAGCCCGCGCAGCCCCAGCGAGCCACCTTGCGCCGGAGCGCGGGCCGGTCCTACGCGCCCCCAGCGGATGCGCGCTCGGCCGGCCGGCCCTTCACTCCAGCCTCCTCCTCGCCCGCGCGCCCGCTCTCGCGCGCCGCCGGCGCAAAGCCCGCGGGCGCCTCCAACAGAACGGTCTCGCCCTCCTCCAACCCGTGCAGCACCTGGACCCACAGCTCGTTGTAGCGCCCGACGAGCACCGTCCTGGGTTCGACGTCGCGCCCGTCGGTCACGAAGCAGAGGGTGCGCGCGCCTTCGCGATGGACGCCTTGCACCGGGACGTACAACGCGTCGGCCAACTCCTCGATGAAGATCTCGACGGCGCAGGACATGCCTGGGCGCAGGCCGAGGTGCGCGCCCGTGACCTCGATCTCGCAGCGATACACGCGCAGGTTGGGATTGCTCCAGCGGCTGTTCTGGTCGGGAAGCATGGCCACGAAACCCACGCGGCCCGCCAGCTCCACGCCCGGCAGCGCGTCGATCTTCAGGCTGCAGGCCTGGCCGACCTCGACTTGCTTCAGCACCGACTCGTGCAGCTTGAGCTCGGCCCGCATGCCGGTCGAGCTCGGGATCGCCAGGATCTCCTCGCGCTCGCGTACCTCGACGCCCGCGCCGATCGGCGGCTCGTCGCTGTCGCGCTGGGCGTAGACCACGTAGCCGTCGCAGGGCGCGCGCAGCTTGGCATGCTCGATCTGCCGCTCTAGGCGCGCCAGCTTCTCGCGCTCGAGCTCGAGCTCGGCCGTGGACGAGCGCACGTCGGAATCGAAGTCCACCAAGCGCGCCTTGGCCTGTAGCTCGACGCGCTGGCGCTCGAGCTCGGCCTCGAAGAGCAGCGCGCGCAGCTCGGCTTCGCGCCGCGGCAGCCGAAAGCGCTCGAGCAACTCGCGCTCGCGCGTGGCCTGCTGCAGCATGACGGCCGAGCGGTGCTCGGAAATGCGGTCGGCCTCCAGCTCGGCCGAGGTCAGGAAGCCCTTGGAACTCAGCTCCTGCGACCAGTTCAGGCGGCTCTGCGCGCGCTGCGCCTCTTCTTTGGCGAGGTCGATCGTCTGCTGTGATTTCTCGAGCTCGAGCGCACGCTCGCCTTCCAGGAACATCGCCAGGTCCTGGCCGGCGAACTCACGCGTCCGCGCGGCCTTCTCGATGTCGCTCAGGTTCTGGCTCTCCTGGATCGCGCGCGCCTGGCTGGCCTTGACCAACGCCGCCTCGGCGTTGCCCGCCGTGATGGTCTGCTGGATGCGGCGCTCGACCAGCGTGGTCGCGTCGAGCTCGCACACGACCTCGCCCGCTCGCACTTGAGTGCCCTCGGGTGCGAGGGAGAGGATCGTGGTGCGGCCTTCCACCCCACTGGTCAGGCGCACCGTGTCGGCTGCCGCGAGGTTGCCGCTGGCGGTCACGGTGATGCGCAGCGGACCGCGGCGAACAGGCGCGCCCTGCTCCTCCGCCACGCCGCCCGCACGGCTCCACGGGACACAGGCCGAGCCTCCCAGCGCGGCGCCAAGGGCAAACAGCCCGACCAGGCGCCGAGACCGTCGCCCCAAGCTGCGTCGCGCGCGAGGAATGTGCTGCGAAACGATCACGGCGGGCCCCGCGCGGGAGCGGGACAACGACACTCTACACCCCGTTCTCCGTGCCCGTGCTCGAGCTGTCGCATGGCTCGGACAATCCACGAAACTTCGGCTGCAACGTCGCAACCTGGCGAATCCTCGGCGACCTGCAAAGGTCGCCTGCGGTCCTCTCAGTCAGAAGTCGGTGCATCTGCAGCCATTCGCGACGTTTCGCTCGAACCCTCATGAATGACCCGGGCTAGCAGGCCGTTGAAAAAGATCCCTGCTACGGCTTCGCGCGCTTCGCCTCGCGACGGGACTCTTTCAACGGCCTGCTAGGATCACGGGCGTGACGCCCGAGGCCCTGCGACGGTTGGTGCTCGCGCTGCCCGAGACCAGCGAAGCCCCGCACTTCGAACGCACCTCGTTCCGGACGCGAGGGAAGATCTTCGCCACGCTGGCGCGCGACGGGCGCGAGGCCATGGTCAAGCTGCCGGATCCGGAGGAAGCCGAGGAGCTGATCGCGGCCTCACCCGAGACCTATTTCAGCCACGGAGCGTGGACGACGCGGAGCGGAGCGCTAGGCGTGCGGCTGGCCAAGATCGATGCCGCGCGCATGCGCCAGCTCGTGACCGCCGCGTGGAAGAGCCTTGCAACCCAGCGCGCGCTCGCCGCCTTGGCCGGCGCTACGAAGCCGCGCCGGCGGCCGCCCGCTGGGTGACGACTCGCGTTGCCATCCGCGCGACGAGACACGAGACTGAGCGCTCCGCGATGCAGCCCTCCCGCCCCTGGTTCCTGCTCGGGCTGTTCCTCACCACCGCGGCCACGTTGTGTCTGGAGATCCTGGCCACGCGCCTGTTCTCCGTCATCAGCTGGTACCACCTCTCGTTCTTCGCGGTCTCGACGGCGATGTTCGGGATGTCAGCCGGGGCGCTCAAGGTCTATCGCCTCAAGGACGCACAGCCTGGGGCCGGCGCGCTCGCGGCGCTGGCGCGCTACGCCCTCGCGTTCGCGCTGGTGATCCCGTGCTCGCACCTCGTGACGCTGGTCGTGCCGATCCAGAACGGCGCGGGCATGGCAACCGTGGCCGCCATGACGGCTTTGACGCTCGCGGTGGCGGCGCCGTTCTACCTGTCGGGCATCGTGGTCACGCTGGCATTGACGCGCGTGCCCGGCCGCATCGGACTGGTCTACGCGGTAGACCTCTTGGGCGCGGCGCTCGGGACTCTGCTCGTGCTGCCGCTGCTGGAGGGCTCGAACATCACCTCGGCCTTCCTGGTGTGCGCCGCGCTGGCCTCGGCCGGAGCGCTGTGCTTCGGGCTCGCGCGCGGGACGGGGGTTTCCTGGGCCGCGGCCAGCGCGGCGCACACCAGGAA
>JABFRZ010000383.1 GCA_013140785.1 Planctomycetota bacterium
AGCCTGGACTGGGCCGCGCTCGAGCTGACGCGCGCCGAGTCGTTGCGCGCGGACGGCATCGCCAGCCAGGGCCGCGTGGACGAAATGCTGGCCCAACGCGACCGCGCCCGGGCGCACCGAGAATCGCTCGCGGCCGCGCTCGATTCCGCGCACGTGGGCGAGCGTTCGGTCGAACTCGAGCTCGCGCTCTCCGAGTCGCACCTCGGCGAAGCCGTGGCGCTGGTGGGGGTCAAGGCCGCCGAGCGCGAGCAGGCCAAGGCCACGCTCGACAAGACCGAGGTGCGCGCGCCCTTCGACGGCGTGGTGGTGCTGAAGGATGCCGAGGTTGGCGAGGTGGTCTCGCCCAACGCGGCCTCCAGCCAGAGCCGTGGCTCGATCGTGACCATGGTCGATTTCGCGACCCTCGAAGTTCAGGTCGAGGTGCCCGAGACGAGTCTCGGGGCGGTCGTCCTGGGCTCGCCCGCCAAGATTTTCTTGGACGCCTATCCCGAGCACGCCTACGCCGGCCTGGTGCTGCGCATCTGGCCCACGGCGAATCGCCAGAAGGCGACCGTCGAGGTGCGCGTGGGCATCTCCGCTCCGGACGAGCGCCTGCGGCCCGAGATGGGCGCGCGCGTCGTGTTCACTTCGTCCGCGGCCGCGGCCGTGGCAGCGGACGGCGAGTCGGCGAGCCCGGTCGTGCTCCTGCCGCGCAGCGCGGTGGTGACGATCGACGGCCAACCGCACGTCTTCGTGCTCGAGCGCGACGTGGCGCACCAGCGCGCGGTGGTGCTCGGCGGCGAGCGTTCCGGGCGCGTGATCGTGGAGCGCGGACTCACGGACGGCGAGCGCGTGGTGGACGCGCCGCCCGATTCCCTGCGGGATGGCGAGCGCGTGCGGGTGTCGAGCTGAGAAACCGGACCAACCGAGCCAACAAGGAACCCATGTCGGAAGCGATGATCCAGGCGCGCGGACTCACCAAGCGCTACCAGCGCGGCGGCGAGACGCTGGTGGTGCTCGACGGCCTCGACCTCGAGATGCAGGCCGGCCGCTTCTACGCCCTGATGGGGCCTTCGGGCTCGGGCAAGACCACGCTCCTGAACCTGATCGGCGGGCTCGACCACGCGGACGAGGGCGAGCTGGTGGTGTCGGGCGAGAGCCTGGACGAGCTCGACGGGGCCGAGCTCGCGCACTGGCGCGCGGCCAACGTGGGCTTCGTGTTCCAGGGCTTCAATCTCATTCCGGTGCTGTCGGCCTTCGAGAACGTCGAGCTGCCGCTCAAGCTCACGCCGCTCTCGCGTGCCGAGCGCCGGAAGCACGCCGAGTACGCGCTCGAGCTGGTGGGCCTGAAGGACCGCATGCGGCACCGCCCCAAGCAGCTCTCGGGCGGTCAGGAGCAGCGCGTGGCCATCGCGCGCGCGATCGCCACCGATCCCAAGTTGATCCTGGCCGACGAGCCTACCGGCGACCTCGACCGCAAGTCGGCCGACCAGGTGCTGGAGCTGCTCGCGCGCCTCAACCGCGAGTTCCAGAAGACCATCCTGATGGTCACGCACGATCCGCACGCGGCCAACTCGGCGCAGTCGGTGGTGCGTCTGGAAAAGGGCCAGCTGCAGGGCATCGAGGACAACCCGGCGCCGACCGCGCGGAGCGCCGGGCGATGATGCGCCTGGTTTGGCGCCAGATCATCGGACACCCGGTGCGCTCGCTCCTGACCGTGGGCGCGGTGCTCGTGGGCGTGTTCCTGCTGTGCCTCCTGCGCAGCGTGGTCACGGCGCTCAACGCGGGCGTGGACGCCGCCAGCTCGGTGCGCCTGATGGTGCAGTCGTCGGTGAGCCTGTTCGTGTCGCTGCCGATCTCCTACCAGGCGCGCATCGCCCAGGTGGAGGGCGTGCAAGCCGTGGCCAAGTGGCAGTGGTTCGGCGGCTACTACCAGGACCCCTCGAACTTCTTCGGGCAGTTCGCCGTCGATCCCGTGCAGCAGTTCGAGGTCTACCCCGAGATCGAGCTGCCGGCCGAGCAGAAGCAACGCTTCCTCGAGCGCCGGAACTCCTGCATCGTGGGCGACCAGCTCTTCGAGCAATTCAAGGACGAGTGGCAGATCGGCGGCACGATCCCGATGATCGGCGCGCTCTTCCCGCACCCCGACGGCGCCGACACGGCCTGGGAGTTCGAGCTGGCGGGCGTGTACCACTCGAGCAGCGGCGCGCTCGACAACCGCACGCTGTTCTTCCAGTGGGACTACTTCGAGAAGACCGCCGACATCGAGGAGTGCGGCGTATTCGTGCTCAAGGTCGCGCCCGGCGCCGACGTCACGCGCATCATGGCCGAGATCGACGCGCTGTACGAGAACGGCCCGCAGAAGGTACGCACCACGACCGAGAAGGAGTTCCAGCGTCAGTTCGTGACCATGCTCGGAGCCGTGCCGCTGTTCGTGAGCTGGATCGGTGGCGGGGCCGCGCTGGCGATCTTGCTGGCCTGCGTCAACACGATGCTGATGGCCGCGCGCCAGCAGGTGCACGACGTGGGCATCCTCAAGGCCCTGGGCTTCACGGACGCGGCCACGTTCCGGCTGATGCTGGCCCAGTCGCTGAGCCTGTGCTGCCTGGGCGGTGCGTCGGGCGTGCTCCTTGCCCTGGCGACCGAGGGCTATCTCGTGGGCGTGCTCGGCACGTTCTTCCCGGGCTACACCATCGAGCCGCAGACGGTTGCGCTGGGCTTCGGCGCGGCGCTGGCGATGGGGTTGGTGGCTGGCCTCTTGCCCGCGGCGCAGTCGGCGCGGCTGAACTGCGTGCAAGCCCTGCGCGGAGCCTGAGCCATGCTCGTGCCCCTCAGCTACAACCTGCGCAGCCTGTGGGTGCGCAAGAGCTCGACCCTACTGACCGTGCTCGGGCTGGGCGCCACGGTCGCGATCGTGGCTTCGGTCCTGGCGCTGCAGCGGGGCTTCCTGACGATGTTCACCGCCGGAGGGCGCGAGGACGTCGCCGTGTTCTTGCGACCGGGGGCGACGGGCGAGGGCGACAGCATGTTCCGCCGCGACCTCGGCCTGCGCCTGATCAAGACGCTGGGCGAGATCGAGAGCGACGCGCGTGGGCCGCTGGCCTCGATGGAGTGCTACCTCGCGGTGCTGGCCAAGAAGACCGACGGCGGCGAGACCAACGTGCCGCTGCGCGGGGTGCAGCCCGAGACCTTCCGCCTGCGCGGCGACGAGATCCGCATCGTCGCGGGCCGTAGCTTCACGCCCGGCAGCGACGAGGTCATCGTCGGGCGCAGCCTGGTGAACCGCCTGCAGAACACGCACATCGACGACGTCATCGTGCTCAACACGACGCCCTTCCGCGTGGTGGGCGTGTTCGAGCACGCGGGCGCGTTCGCCTCCGAGATCTGGGGCGACCTCGAGCGCTTCATGCCGACTCTCGGACGCTATGGGCCGAACCGTGTGATCGCCCAATTGCGCCCGGGCACCGATCTCGCGGCGCTGAGCGCGCGCCTGGAGGACGACAAGGAGGTGCCGGCCAAGGTCGTGACCGAGCGCGCGTACCTCGAATCCCAGACGCTCGTGTTCGGCACGGCGCTGCTCGTGTTGGCGCGCGTCCTGGGCTTCATCATGGGGGTGGGCGCGATCTTCGCCGCCACCAACACCATGCTGGCCTCGGTGTCGGCGCGCACGAGCGAGATCGGGATCCTGCTCGCGCTGGGCTACCGGCCGCTGCCTATCTTCCTCTCGTTCCAGTTCGAGGCCATGCTGCTCGGCCTGCTGGGTGGGCTCTTGGGCTGCGTGTTGGCGCTGCCGCTGAACGGCATCGAGACGGGCGCGATGAACTGGCAGACGTTCACGGAGTTTGCCTTCGCCTTCCAGGTCACGCCCGCCGTGCTCGCGGAGGCGGCGGGCTTTTCGCTCGTGCTCGGGCTCCTGGGCGGAGCCTTGCCCGCGTGGCGCGCTGCGCGCCTCGCGCCCACCGTCGCCCTACGACAGGGATAGATCCATGACTCTCCTCCAGCGTTCGCTCGTGCCCGCCCTCCTGGTCCTGTTCGGGCTCGGCCTGGCCTTTGGCCGGCAATCCAAGCAACCCGTCGTGCGCGCCGAGAAGGTGGCCGGCACGGTCTCGGTGCTCTTCGGTGAGGGCGGCAACATCGGCGTCTCGTCCGGCGCGGACGGGATCCTGATCGTGGACGACCAGTTCGAGCGCCTGGTGCCCGAGATCGAGGCCGCGCTGGCGAAGCTCGCGCCCGGCAAGGCCGCGCCGCGCTTCCTGGTGAACACGCACCATCACGGCGACCACACCGGTGGCAATGCGCACTTCGGCAAGTCGGCCGTGGTGCTGGCGCACGAGAACGTGCGCGCGCGGCTCCTGGACGAGAAGGCGCCCGCCACGGCCCTGCCGGTCGTGACCTACGCGGACGGGATCGCGCTGCACCTGAACGGCGAGGAGATCCGTGTCTTGCACGTGCCCGGTGCGCACACCGACGGCGACAGCGTGGTGTGGTTCAAGGGCTCGAACGTCGTGCACCTCGGCGACCTCTACTTCCAGCTCGGCTACCCGTTCGTGGACGTCGCCAGCGGCGGCAACGTGCTGGGCCTGATCGAGGGGTTGCGCGGGCTGCTGCCAGGGCTTCCGGCCGACGTGCGTCTCGTTCCAGGGCACGGCGTGGTCACCGGCAGGGAAGGCCTCGAGGAGTACGTGAAGATGCTCGAGACCCTCACCGCGCGCGTGCGCGAGCACCTAGCCGAGGGGCGCGACGTGAAGGCCATGCTGGCCGCGGGCGTGACCAAGGACTTCGATCCACGCTGGGGCAACTTCGCCTTCGTGCCGCCCGAGAAATTCGTGGCGAGCATCGTGGACAGCCTGCGCTGATCTCCGCGCCAAAAAAAAACACCCCCGCGGCGCGCGGGGCGGCGGGGGTGGTGTCGGGGTGTGCGCTGCGCGCTACAGCGACCAGCGGAACTGGAGTTCGAGCGAGTGCTGGGCGATGTCCAGCTCGTCCGTCGTGCCCGCGGTCGTGTCCTCGATATCGATCGGCTCGGTCTTGAAGTAGCGGTAGCCGATGCGCGCGTCGTAATTTTCGCCCAGGTTGTAGGCCAACCCCAAGCGTCCCTGGATGGCCGCGCCGCTGTTGTCGGTGATCCGCAGGCTGCCGCTGTCCCAGGCCGAGTACTTGATCGTCTTGGCCCAGCCGAGGCCCAGGCCTCCGTAGACCGAGTACTGCCGGGTGAATTTCCAATCGAGCAGGCCGTTCACCATGAAGGCCAAGGCCTTGGCGTCGTCGTCTGCCGCCGAGGCGATCGCGACGATGTCATCCTCGTCCACCGTGAAGGCCTGGTAGTAGGTCTCGAACTCGATGTCGTAGTCGAAACTCTCGTTGAGCTCGAAGCTGCGTCCGAGAGCAACGCCGGTCGAGAACCCTGGGTCGAAGCCGATCGTGCCGCCCGGCACGTCCTGCGCGTCCTCCGAGAACACGCCACCGAGGCTGAACTGCAGGTAGTAGGGCGACTCGTCGTCTTGCGCCCAGGCGCTCGATCCGAGGAGGGCGGTAGCGAACAGCAGGAACGGGGTCCTCATGGGGCTCTCTGGATGCAGGGGAGTCAGAGTCCGACGCCCGTTCTCCGGGGGGCGGAAGGGCGCAGATTGTAGGGCGGGCGAACGCACGGGCAAGGCCGAGCGGCCCATCCGGAGTTCTCTCTCCCGCGCCCGTCCTACCTCGCGTGCGGGACCGGGCTACGCTCGGCGCGAGGCCGGGCATCCCGGAGTGGGTGCCGATCCGCTAGACTCCCCGGCCCAAAACTCGCCCCATGAAGACCAACATCCGCAAGAGCAAGGCCAAGCACGCCAAGAAGACCGGCTACCGCACGCGCCAGCGCACGGCCGGGGGGCGGAAGGTCAACCGGCGGCAGCGCGCCCGTCACGGCTCGTTCTGAGTCCGCCCGGTGAGCCTGCCCGCTGATGGCTACGCAGCGGGGACCGGGCCGCTCTTCACCATGACTGCTCGCAATCGCCAGGGCCTCAGCGGGCTCGCACCGTTCCTGCCGCGCACGCGCGCGGAGATGGCGGAGCGTGGCTGGGACGAGCTCGACGTCCTGCTCGTGACCGGCGACGGCTACGTCGATCACCCCTCGTTCGGGGTCGCCGCAATCGGGCGCCTGCTCGAGGCGCGCGGCTACCGCGTCGGGGTGCTGGACGTGCCGGAGCTCGAGCCCGACGGTTCGGGCTGGAAGCGCCTGCCCACGCCGCGGCTCTACGTCGGTGTCAGCGCGGGCACGATCGATTCGATGGTCACGAACTACACCGCCGCGAAGAAGCCGCGGCGGAACGACGTGTACCGGCCCAAGGGCCTCGCTCTGCGTCCGAACCGCGCCACGATCGCCTACACCGCCCAGGCGCGGCATCACTTTCCCGGCGTGCCCGTGATCGTGGGTGGGCTCGAGGCCGGACCGCGGCGTCTGGCGCACTACGACTACTGGCAGGATCAGCTGCGGCGCTCGATCCTGATCGACTGCAAGGCGGACCTGCTCGTGTGGGGCATGGGCGAGCGCCAGTCGCTCGAAATCGCGCGGCGCCTCGAGCACGGCGAGAACCTCGCGGACCTCGGCAGCACCTGCCAGGTCGTGCGCGCGGACGAGCTCCCGCCCGACGTCCTGATCGTGCCGTCCTACGAGGAGCTCCTGCGCGATCCCGCGCTGCAGATCGAGCTCTTCAATGCCGTGCGAGCGGAGAACCACCCGGGCGCACGCTGCATCGCCCAGGGCCACGGTGCGCGCTTCGTGCTGCAGCATCCGCCGCTCGCGCCCTCTACGCAGGCCGAGGTCGATTCCTACTACGACCTGCCCTTCCGCCGCGAGTGGCACCCCGACCACGACGCCGCGGGCGGCATCGCCGCGCTCGAGCCCGTGCGCTGGAGCATCAACACGCACCGCGGCTGCATGGCCGACTGCTCGTTCTGCTCGATCACGTTCCACCAAGGTAGAGCGATCCAGGGCCGCAGCGAGGAGTCGGTCCTGCGCGAGGCTGCGGCGATCAGCGCGCACCACGACTTCCGCGGCACGATCACGGACGTGGGTGGGCCGACCGCCAACATGTGGGGGCTCGGCTGCAAGCTGCTCGAGAAGGGCGACCCGTGCCTCGGGCGCGACTGCCTGACGCCGAACGTGTGCCCGGCCCTGCGCATCGACAAGACCTCGGAGGGCTACCGGCGCCTGCTCGCGCTGGTGCGTGGGACGAAGGGCGTCAAGCACGCCTTCGTGAGCTCGGGCATCCGCCACGACCTGCTGCGCTCGAAGACCGGCGAGCTCCTGCCGATCCACCACGACCTGGTCGCGCATCACGTCAGCGGGCGCATGAAGCTCGCGCCCGAGCACGCCGCGCCTGAGACGCTGCGCGCGATGAACAAGCCCTCCTTCGACGTCTACGAGGCCTACGAGGCCGACTACAAGAAGGAGTGCGCCGAGGTGGGCAAGGACCAGCACCTGGTCAACTACTTCATCGTCGGGCATCCGGGCACGGGGATGCGCGAGGCCGTACACCTGTTCGAGAAGCTGCTCGAGCGCAACTATTCGCCCGAGCAGGTGCAGGAGTTCCTGCCGCTGCCCATGACGCGCGCCTGCGTGCAGTACGTCACTGGCAAGGACCCGCTCACGCTGGAGGAGCTGTACGTCCCGCGCGGCGGGCGCGAGCGGCGCCTGCAGAAGGCACTCGTGCGCTGGAAAGACCCGGCCAACAGGAAGCTCGTGCACGAGGCCCTGGAGCTCGCCGGCCGCCGCGACCTGATCCTGTCCTTCGAGCAGGCCCTCAAGCGCCCGCAGCGTCAGCGCGTCGCCGCTCCCGCGGCCGAGCTCGAAGACCTCGACACCTGCGGCTGATCAGCTCCGGCCCGCGCCATTGCGGCGCGCGCGCTCGATCCGCGCGCTGACGGATTCGCTCGCCCCGCTGTGGCGCAGAACCACTCCCGGGTGCTGCCCGGGCCACACTCGTAAGGCCTCGTCGGCGAAGGCGGGCGCGATCCCGCTCACGCGCGAGAAGTCGAGCGTGACCTCCTGGAACTGCTCGCAGCGGGCGAGCAAGCGCTTCGCTTGTGAACGAGAGACGAGCTCGGTTCCGACCAGGTCCGCCAGGCTCGAGCCCCGGCTTAGCGATACTCCTCGAACTCCTCACTTGCGATGAGGCGCCGCAACTCCGCCTCGATCACTTCTTGCCGGACACTCAACGCTGCGGCTGCGCTTGGCACCAGATCGACGGGATGCAGCGCGATGTTCTCGCGCAGGTAGGCCTCGACCGGATCGGGGCAGGGTCTAACTCCCTGGCCACGATGATTCCACTCGTGGCTCGCAATCGGCCTCGCGCTCCAGCGCCTGCGTTCCTAGTTCGCGATGCGCTCGCGGAACTCGAGCGTCACGGGGTCGATGCGCACCTTCTCGCCGGTCGCGACCAGGTTGGCGACGCGCACCTTGATACCGTTCACGAGCAGCGCGTCCTTCAGGCCCGAGCTGCCGCCGCCGCGGATCGGCGGGGCGGTGTCCTTGACCTCGACGATGACCGAGGCGGGCGGGGAGATCGAGATCAGCTGGCTGTTGACCAGGAAGCCGATGTAGTTGTCGCTGCCCCAGATGAGCGCGTCCTTGGCGGCCTCGGCCGAGCAGCGGTACTCCGCGCCTTCCTCGTCGTAGAAGACCTCCTCGGGCCCATCCGAGTAGGAGTGCGAGAGATCGACGCGCTCGTTCTCGAGGAACTCGAACTTGCTGTCGCCCTGCTCCTTCAGCTCCTGCACGCGCCCGGTCTTCAGGTCCTTGAGCGTGAGGAAGATGTACTGGCGCCGGTCGTTGCGCATGATGCTCCACTCGACCACGGTGCAGATGCGGTTCTCGTGGCTGACGAGGTGGCCCTTGCGGAGGTCCTGCGCGTTGATCTGCATGGAGAGGGGAGCGGGTTGGAACCGTTGCGAGGGCCGAAAAGCATACGGGCAGGGCGCGCGCCTGTCACGGACGTCGTGCCGTCGTGTGTCCGTCCGTCGCGTGTCAGTGCGCGTGGCCGCCCTGGCCGTGCACGTGGCCGTGGGCTAGTTCCTCGCGCGAGGCCGCGCGCACGTCCACGACCTCGCCCGTGAAGTGCAGCTCCATGCCCGCCAAGGGATGGTTCCCGTCCAGCGTCACGAGTTCGCCCGACAGCGCCACGATCGTGACGATCAGGTCGCCGTCCGGGCCCTTCGCCTGCAGCTGCAGGCCGACCTCGAGTTCGAGCCCGGGCGGGAGCTGCGCGCGCGTGACGTCGTGCACCAGGTGCTCCTCGCGCGCGCCATAGCCATCGTCGGGGGCCACGTGCACGTCGAAGCGATCGCCCTTCCGCTTGCCCTCGAGTTCGCGCTCGAGACCCGGCACCAGCGCCTCCGTGCCGTGCACGTAGGCCAGCGGCTGGCCGCCCTTCGAGCTGTCGAGCACCTCGCCGTCCGGAGCGGTCAGGGTGTATTCGAGCGTGACGACGGAGTGCTTGGCGATCTGCATCGGGGTACCTCGCGGAGGGGCTCGAGGCGTTCCCCGAGGCGGTTCGGAAGGGGCGGGATTCTCCCCATGAAGCGCGCGTTCGTCCACGAAAAGGCGGCGCGATCAGCGCGCCGGGCGGAAGCTGCGCGCCAGGGTCAGGTCCTGGTCGGCGTAGGACGGGCCGTCGCGCCCGCGTCCGTAGGGGCGCTCGGGCGCGCCGCTCGTGCGGAAGAATTTCAAGCGGAAGAAGACCTGACCCTCCTCCACCAAGAAGGGCAGGTCGTGCGCGCGCACCTCCAGCACCGCGGGCGTGCCGCGCGGGCTCGCGCCGTCCGCGCCGTCTGCATCCCCGCCGAAGCCCGAGTCGAAGAAGCCCGCGTAGTTGTTGCGCAGCTCGCCGATGCCCACGTCCACCGGCAGCATCTCGGCCGCGAGATCGAGCGGGATCCGGATGCGCTCGCGGCTGGCGAACAGGTAGAAGCGTCCGGGCTCGAGCACGCAGTGCCCGCCCCGGGCGCGCACCGGCTCCCAGAATTCCTCGCTGGCATGGGCGCCGATCGCGGCGAACTCGACCACCGCGCTGGTGTGGGTCGCGCGCCAGCCGCAAGGGTCACGGCCCGCGAGCCCGATGCACAGGAGCAGCCCGCCGTCGTCGTCGAAGCGCAGCTCGCGCGCGGACAGCGCGCGCGCGCCCTCGAAGCACAGGGCCTCCTTGCGGCAGCGCTCGAACAGCTCGCCCGTGGAGAGGGCCGCCGGCCCGCGCGCCAGGCGCATCTGGCACAGCCGGTCGCCGCGCCGCAGGCGCACCGCGAAGGAGAGCGGCGCGACCTCGAGCCACAGCCGTCCCCTGTAGCCGGGCGGGGCCTCGTCGAAACGCGGGAAGCCGGGCACGAGCACGCGCGTGAAGAGGTCCGTGCGCCCGGTCGAGCTGCGCGGGTTGAAGCGCGCCGCGAGCTCGGGCGGCAGCTCCAGCTCTTCCTCGAGCGGCACCAGGTAGATCGAGCCGCGCTCGAGCACGCCGCCGTCTTCTTCGAGCGACACGCTCGCGATCGAGAGCTCGCTCAGGCGCTCCTCGATCGAGACGTGCTCGGGCAGGAAGCCGGCGCGGATGCGGTGCGCGCGCGCGCCGAGGCGCAGGTCGAGGCTGGTGGGCTGGAGTTGCTCGCGCGTGAAGCCCGGCGCGAGCGGTGCGGGTCGGATGGCCGTCCCGAGCAGGCGCGCGAGCTCGTGGTCCACCAGGATGACGCCGGAAGCCACTACTTCTGCGCGCCTGTCTCGTCGTCGTCACCGCCGCCGTAGCCGAGCGCACGCAGCGCATCGCGCTCCGTGCTCGACATCGGCGCGAGCTGGAGCGGAGCCGGGAAGACGCGTGCGCCCAGGGCCTCGGCCTGCAAGCGCTTGAAGAGCTTCGGGTCGATGGGGTGGAAGTCGAGCTCGTCCGGATCCCGCTCGAGATCCACGCCGAGACACCCCAGGCCCTTGTGGCGCAACCACTTCTCCGGCCAGCGCACGACGTACTCCTCCGGCAGGAAGGTACCGGTGATCAGGCGCTGTGTGGCGAGCGGCCCGAACAGCGACTGGCCGGCCAGGCGCTCGTCCGCCGGAAGCGCGCTGAGCGCCAGGATCGTCGGCACGATGTCGCCCAGGTGCACCGGCTCGGCCACGCGCGTCCCGGCGCGTTCTCCGCGCGGGTGGCGCACGATCAGTGGCACGTGCAGGCCCTCCTGAGCCATGTCGCCGTGGCCGCTCAGCTTGCCGCGCTGCGCCAGGGCCTCACCGTGGTCGGCGGTCACGATCACCAGCGTGTTCGCCAGCCAGCCGCCGCGCTCGAGCTCGCCGAACAGGAGCGCGAGGTTCGCGTCCACGTGACGGATGCCGCCGTCGTACAGCGCCACCAGCGCTGCGACTTGCTCGCTCGTGAGCAGGCCCCGTGATTTCCACAGGACGTCGGGCGCGAGCGCGGGCAGCTTCCCGGCCGCGTCGGGCATGAAGAAATCCTGGTAGGGCGGCGGCGAGGCGTAGAGCATGTGCGCGCCCGTCGCGAGCGGCCCATCGTGCACGTCGAACAGGTGCAAGAAGAGGAAGTACGGCCGCGCGCGGTCGAGGCGCGCGAGCTCGGCGGGCACGAGCGCGCGCGCTTCCTCGACCGAGCCGTGCGCGCGGAAGACGTCGAAGCCGCGCGCGAAGCCGTAGCGCTCGTCGATCCAGCACGGGTAGTACAGCCCGAGCGTCTGGTAGCCCGCGGCCTCGAGGCGCTCGGCCAAGAGCGGAATCTCCGGCGACAACGCCAGCTCCTCTTGCACGACGCCGTGCTGGGCCGGGAACAACCCGGTGAGCATGGTCATGTGCGCGACCAGCGTCCACGGCGCCGGAGTGAAGGCCTGCTCGTAGACCACCGCGTCGCGCGCGAAGCGGTCGAGGAACGGGCTGGTGTCGCGCTCGTAGCCGTAGGTCCCGAGGTGGTCGGCGCGCAGCGTGTCGATCGAGATCAGGATCACCGACGGGCGCCGCTCGGCCTCGCCGCAGGCACAGGCCAGGGCGGCGAGCAGCGCGAGGGAGAGGCGTGAGCGCGGAGACATCGGCTGTCACCGTAGCGAAGCCACGCAGGCCTACCTAGAGACGCAGCCCAGGGCCCGCTAGACTCTGCGCCCTTTCGCCGGAAGGACCCCGCGCACGCCATGAAGATCCACGAGTTCCAAGCCAAGGAGCTGCTGCGCCGCTTCGGTGCCGCGGTGCCCAGCGGGCGCGAGTGTCGCACGCCCGAAGAGGCCGCGCGCGCCTACGCCGAGCTGAAGAGTGCCGTGTGCGTCGTCAAGGCGCAGATCCACGCCGGCGGACGCGGCAAGGCGGGCGGAGTGAAGCTCGTCAAGAGCGCCGAGGAGGCGCGCGCCGCGGCGGCCGGCATGCTCGGCCAGCGCATGAAGACCTACCAGACCGGACCCGCGGGCCAGCTGGTCCGGCGCCTGTGGGTCGAGCAGGGCTGCATGATCGACAAGGAGCTCTACGCCGGCATCGCCATCGACCGCGAGTCGCAGCTGCCCGTCTTGATGTGCTCGTCCGAGGGCGGAGTCGAGATCGAGGAGGTCGCCCACAAGCACCCCGAGAAGATCCTGAAGTGCGCCTTCTCGCCCGCCAAGGGCTTGGCGGACGCCGACGCGCAGCGCCTCGCGCGCGGCATCGGGCTCACGGGCGCGAGCCTCGACAAGGGTGCCGCCTTCCTGAAGGCGCTGGCCAAGGCCTTCGTCGAGCTCGACTGCTCGCTGGCCGAGATCAACCCGCTCGTGACCACGAAGTCCGGCGAGGTGCTGGCGCTCGACGCCAAGATCAACTTCGACTCGAACGCGCTCTTTCGCCACGCGGACGTGCTGTCTCTGCGCGACCTCGACGAGGAAGACGAGAAGGAGGTCGAGGCCTCGAAGTACGACCTCTCCTACATCGCGCTGGACGGCAGCATCGGCTGCATGGTGAACGGCGCGGGCCTCGCCATGGCCACGATGGACGTGATCCAGCTGCACGGCGCCGCACCTGCCAATTTCCTCGACGTGGGTGGCGGCGCCACCAAGGAGAAGGTCACCGAAGCCTTCAAGATCTTGCTCAGCGACAGCAAGGTGAAGGGCGTCCTCGTCAACATCTTCGGCGGCATCATGAAGTGCGACGTGATCGCCGAGGGCGTGATCGCGGCCGTGCAGCAGGTCAAGCTCGAGGTGCCGTTGGTGGTGCGTCTCGAGGGCACGAACGTGGAGAAGGGCAAGGCCTTGCTCGAGAAGTCGGGGCTCCCGATAGTCACCGCCAGCGATCTCGACGACGCCGCCAAGAAAATTTGCGCGGCCGTCCGGGCACACGCAGTGAGGGGGAACAAGTAGCCATGGCCATCTGGGTCGATGCGAACACCAAGGTCCTGTGCCAGGGCTTCACCGGAAAGCACGGCACGTTCCACTCCGAGCAGGCCCTGGCCTACGGCACGAAGCTGGTCGGCGGCGTGACGCCCGGCAAGGGCGGGACGCAGCACCTCGGCCTGCCGGTCTTCGAGAACGTCAAGGACGCGAAGCAGGCGACCGGCGCCAGCGCGAGCGTGATCTACGTGCCGCCGAAGTTCGCCGCGGCCGCGATCCTCGAGGGCGCCGAGGCCGGGCTCGAACTCGTGGTGTGCATCACCGAGGGCATTCCCGTGCTCGACATGGTGCGCGTGATGGAGCGCCTGCGCGGCTCGAAGACGCGCCTGATCGGCCCGAACTGCCCCGGCATCATCACGCCCAGCACCTGCAAGATCGGGATCATGCCCGGCTACATCCACAAGCCCGGCCGCGTGGGCGTGGTCTCGCGCTCGGGCACGCTCACCTACGAGGCGGTGTGGCAGCTGACCTCGCGCGGCATCGGGCAATCGACCTGCGTCGGCATCGGCGGCGACCCGGTCAACGGTACGAACTTCATCGATTGCCTGCGGGCCTTCAACGCCGACCCCGAGACCGACGGCATCGTGATGATCGGCGAGATCGGCGGTTCGGCCGAGGAGCAAGCCGCCGAGTTCATCCGCTCCGATGTCAAGAAGCCCGTGGTCGGCTTCATCGCCGGCGTCACCGCGCCTCCCGGCCGGCGCATGGGCCACGCGGGCGCGATCATCTCGGGCGGCAAGGGCACGGCCAGCGAGAAGATCGCCGCGCTCGAGCGCGCCGGCGTGCACGTCACGCCGAGCCCCGCGCGTCTGGGTGAGACCATGGAGCGCGCACTCGCGAAGGCCGGTCTCTTGCGCCCGGCCGGAGTGCGCAGCTGATCCTGTTGCGATGCCCGCCGCCCTGATCCTCTGGCTGTGGCCCCTGCTCGGCTTGCAGGAGCACGGGGCGGAGGCTCTCGTGCGCGCTAACGCGCTGCTCGAAGCCGGCGAGTGCGAGCACGCGCTGCAGGTGCTCGAGGCCGAGCTCCTCGCGCGGCCCGACGACCCGGCGCTACAACGCGCCCTGGCCCAAACGCTCGAGCGTTTCGTCGATGCGGGTGGCTCGTGGCTGGCCATGAGCGATGCGCGCGACGCGTGGGATCGCGCGCGCGCGCTCGCCCCGGAGGATCTCGAGGCGCAGCGCGGCGCGATCGCCGTGCGCCTGCGCCTGGGCGAGTTCGAGGCGGCCCTGGGCCTGGCTCAGCTCGAGGAGAAGGACGCCATCTACGCCGCGCGCACGGGCATGGCCAAGCGCCTGATCGCGGGCCTCAAGGAGTTCGAGGAC
>JABFRZ010000283.1 GCA_013140785.1 Planctomycetota bacterium
GTCGAGAGCGCGCGCGCGCTGGATGCGGTCGAGCTCGCTCACCTCGCCGCCGCGCTCGGGCCGCGGCTCGGAAAGCAGCTCGCGCTGTCGAACCGCATCGTGCCCGAGCTCATCGGCGGCCTGCGCGTGGTCGTCGAGAGCAAGATGATCGACGCCTCCCTGTCCGGCCGCCTCGAGGGCCTCAGGAAGACCCTGCTCACCGCTCCGCTTCCGCGTCTCGACGGCTAGGCGCCCCGTAGCACCCGTTTCCCGCCCACCGCCCAGTAGAGAGCCAAGGACACCCGCATGGATCTTCGACCCGCTGAAGTGACCTCCATCCTCGAGAAGGAGATCGCCAACTACCGTGGCCAGAGCGCGATGCAGAGCGTCGGCACGGTGCTCTCCGTGGGCGACGGCGTGGCCCGCGTGTGGGGCCTCGACGACTGCATGATGAACGAGCTGCTCGAATTCCCGAGCGGCGTGCGCGGCGTGGCGTTGAACCTCGAGGAGGACAACGTCGGTTGCGTGCTCCTCGGCGACGTCACCAAGGTCAAGGAAGGCGACCAGGTCAAGACCACCGGGCGCATCATCTCGGTGCCGACGGGCTATTCCCTGCTCGGCCGAGTGGTCAATGCCCTGGGCGATCCGCTCGACGGACGCGGCCCGCTGGCGGTGAGCGAGGCCGACTACTGGACGATCGAGCAACCCGCGCCCTCGGTCGTCGAGCGCAAGGGCGTACACGAGCCGATGCAGACCGGCATCAAGGCCATCGACGCCATGATCCCGATCGGACGCGGCCAGCGCGAGCTGATCATCGGCGACCGCCAGACCGGCAAGACGGCGCTCTTGATCGACGCGATCATCAACCAGAAGCGCACCGGCGGCGGCGACCCGAAGAACCCGGCGCAGGTGATCTGCATCTACGTCGCCATCGGACAGAAGCAGTCCACGGTGGTGGACGTGCTGCGCAAGCTGAACGCGCACGGCGCCATGCCCTACACGATCATCGTGGCCGCCAGCGCCAACGAGGAAGCCTCGATGCAGTTCCTGGCGCCCTACGGCGGCTGCACCATGGGCGAGCGCTTCCGCGACGAGGGCCGGCACGTGCTGGTGTGCTACGACGACCTGTACAAGCAAGCGCTCGCCTACCGCCAGGTGATGCTGCTCTTGCGCCGCCCGCCGGGCCGCGAGGCTTTCCCGGGCGATGTCTTCAACCTGCACAGCCGTTTGCTCGAGCGCGCCGCGAAGCTGGCCGACAACGCGCCCGAGATCAACCCGCGCTACAAGAAGGGCGGCGGCTCGCTGACGGCGCTGCCCGTGGTCGAGACGCAAGAGAACGACGTGGCGGCCTACATCCCGACCAACGTCATCTCGATCACCGACGGGCAGATCTTCCTCGAGACCGCGCTGTTCAACGCCGGTATCCGCCCGGGCGTGAACGCGGGCATCTCGGTCTCGCGCGTGGGCGGCGCGGCCCAGATCCCGGCCATGAAGAAGATCGCCGGCGGCATGCGCTTGAACCTGGCGCAGTACCGCGAGCTGGCGGCCTTCGCGCAGTTCGGCAGCGACCTCGACAAGGCCACGCAGCAGGTGCTGCGACGCGGTGAGCGCCTGACCGAGCTGCTCAAGCAGGCGCAATACCAGCCGATGGGCGTCGAGGACCAGATCATGGTGATCTACGCCGGCACTTCGGGCGGCCTGGACGATCTCCCCACCAAGAAGGTGCTCGACTTCGAGAAGGCCTTCCTGGCGCACATGCGCGACAACCACCCCGAGATCGCGCCCGCGCTGGTCAAGGACAAGGGCGTGTCGGAGGCCTCCAAGACCGTGCTCGACAAGGCCATCCAACTCGTCAAGGGCCAACTGGCCTAGCCCGGAGCGCGCGCAAACACATGGGCGGCATTCGCGAGCTTCGCGGGCGGATCAAGTCGGTCGGGAGCATCCGGCAGATCACGCGCGCCATGGAGATGGTCGCCTCGACCAAGCTCAAGCGCTTCCAGGACAAGGCCGTCTCCTCGCGCCCCTACTCGCAGGAGATCAGCGCGCTGGTGGGGCACCTGGCGGCCGTCCTGGGCGAGGGCGTCAGCGCGCAGCCGCTCTTCCGCCCCGGCCAGGGCAAGGCCATCGCGGTATTGCTCGTCACCTCGGACCGCGGCCTGTGCGGTGCCTACAACTCGAATGTGTTCCGGGCGCTCGAGCTCATGCTGCGCGAGCAGCCGGCCGGGACGGACGTGCGCTTCTTCGTGTACGGGAAGAAGGGCTATCAGTACCTGAGCGCGCGCAAGCGCCGCATCGAGCGCCTGTTCGTGGAGCCGGTCCTGGAGCAGATCGACTACCGCGGCGCGGCGCGCACGTCCAGGGATCTCACCAACCTCTTCCTGGCGGGCGAGTACCGCGAGGTGCGCGTGCTCGCGACGGCCTTCGAGTCGATGGTGCGCTACGTGCCCCGCTGGATCGAGCTTCTCCCGATCCAGGCCGGAGCCTTGCTGGGCGAGAGCAAGGGCGAGCGCGGCGACGTGCTGCTCGAGCCGGACGCGGCCACGCTCTTCGAGCGGCTGGTGCCCCGCTATCTCGAGACGCGCATCTACAACGCGCTGATCGAGGCCATCACCTCCGAGTACGCCAGCCGGCGCGCTTCGATGAAGAACGCCACCGACGCGGCCAAGGACATGCAGTCGGAGCTGAAGCTGGTCTACAACCGCAAGCGCCAGGAAACGATCACCAAGGAACTCCTCGACATCGTCGGCGGCGCCGAGGCGCTGCGCTGAGGACGAGGACGACGACTACGCCCGCCATGCAAACGAACACAGCCAAGCAAGGCAACATCGCCCAGATCTTCGGCCCGGTGGTGGACGTCCGCTTCCCCGCGGGCTCGCTGCCGCCGATCTACAACGCGCTCGAGATCGTCGATCCCAAGCGTACGAACCGGCTCGTGCTGGAGGTCGCCCAGCACCTCGGCAACGACGTGGCGCGCTGCGTGGCCATGTCCTCGACCGACGGTTGCCGGCGCGGCATGGGCGTGACCAACACCGGCGCGCCGATCATGGTGCCCGTGGGCGAGCGCACCAAGGGGCGCATCTTCAACCTGTTGGGCGAGGCGCTGGACACGATCAAGCGCGGCCCGGTCGCGGCCGGCGACACGATGCCGATCCACCGGCCCGCGCCGCTGTTCGAAGAGCAGGAGGCCATTTCGCAGATCTTCGAGACCGGCCTGAAGGTCGTGGACTTGCTGTGCCCCTTCGCCAAGGGCGGCAAGATCGGTCTGTTCGGCGGCGCCGGCGTGGGCAAGACCGTGCTGATCCAGGAGCTGATCCGCATCACCGCCGTGAACAAGGGTGGCTTCAGCGTCTTCTGCGGCGTGGGCGAGCGCACGCGCGAGGGCAACGACCTGTGGGTCGAGATGAGCGAGGCCCAGTACAAGACGCCCGACGGCAAGACGCAGTCGGTGATCGACAACGCCGTGCTCGTCTTCGGGCAGATGAACGAGCCGCCCGGCTCGCGCCTCAGGGTCGCGCTCTCCGGCCTGACGATGGCCGAATACTTCCGCGACGTGAAGAACCAGGACGTGCTGCTCTTCGTCGACAACATCTTCCGCTTCGTGCAGGCGGGCTCGGAGGTCTCGGCCCTGCTCGGGCGCATGCCCAGCGCCGTGGGCTACCAGCCCACGATGACCAGCGAGATGGGCGCGCTGCAGGAGCGCATCACGTCCACCAAGAAGGGCTCGGTCACCTCGATGCAGGCCGTGTACGTGCCGGCCGACGACATCACCGACCCGGCGCCGGTCGCGACCTTCGCGCACCTCGACTCGACCATCATCCTCGACCGCGCGATCTCGGAGCTCGGCATCTACCCGGCCGTGGACCCGCTGAAATCCACCTCGCGCATGCTCGACCCGCAGATCGTGGGCGAGGAGCACTACAAGGTCGCGCGCGAGGTGCAGCGCGTGCTGCAGCGCTACGCCGACCTGCGCGACATCATCGCGATCCTGGGGGCCGAGGAGCTCGCGGAGGACGACAAGCAGGTCGTGCACCGTGCGCGCCGCATCCAGCGCTTCCTGTCGCAGCCCTTCTTCGTGGCCGAGCAGTTCACAGGCACGCCCGGCGTGTTCTGCCCGAGCAGCGAAACCGTGCGCTCCTTCAAGGAGATCCTGGAGGGCAAGCACGACGACCTGCCGGAGAACGCCTTCCTGTACGTGGGCACGATCGAGCAGGCCCGCGAGAAGGCCAAGAAGCTCGCCCAATAGCCATGGCGAAGCTCACCCTGCGCGTCATCACGCCCGACCGCATCGTGCTCGACACGCAGGCGGAAGCGGTGCGCGTCCCGGCGACGGACGGCTCGATGGGCTTCCTGCCACGCCACGCACACCTGGTGGCGGCGCTCGACCTCGGCTTGCTCACCTGGCGCGAGGGCGGCAAGTCGCAGACCCTGTTCGTCTCGGGCGGGTTCGTCGAGGTCAAGCAGGACACCGTGCGCGTGGTCAGCGAGGCCGGCGAGCGCCCGTCCGAGATCGACGTTCCGCGCGCGCGCGAGGCCGAGAAACGCGCGCGCGAGCGCCTCGACCAGGGCCGCGAGGCCGGTGCCCAGGT
>JABFRZ010000050.1 GCA_013140785.1 Planctomycetota bacterium
CCACCGGTTCCTCGCGGCGCGCGCGACGCTGCGCGTGCACCGCGAGGAACCGGTGGCCTGTCACGTCTGGAGCGTGGGCGAGCGCCTACGCGCGGGGGTGCACGAGTGCGGCGCGCGCCTGGGCGTGCCGGTCTCGCTGGCCGGTCCCGGGCCGCGCACCTCGTTCCACTTCGCGGCCCTGCCCGAGCTGTCGGAGCACCTGCAGCTCTCGCTGTTCGTGCAGGAGTGCCTGCTGGGCGGAGTGCTGCTCAATGGGCACCTCTTGCCGTCCTACGCGCACGGCGAGCGCGACGTGGAGCAAACGCTGGAGGTCTTCGCGCGTGCCCTCGAGGCCGTGGCCCTGGCGCGCCAGCGCCGCAGCGTGGACGGCCTGCTGCACCTGCAGCCGATCCAGCGCTACGCCGACGTGTGGTCCGCGCGCATGAAGACCTACGAAGCCGAGCGACGCGAGGCAGCGCGTGAGTAGCCCGCGCAAGGACGACCACATCCGCTACGAGCCCGCCAGCGGACGCATGCTCAGCCCGCCGCGGCAGTTCTTCTTGGAGCTCACCGGGCGCTGCAACCTGTGCTGCGTGCACTGTCCCGTGGACTACGGCACGCCCGAGGGCCGCGCGCGGGGTGAGCTCCCCTTCGCCACCTTCGAGAAGCTCCTGCCCTGGCTGCGCGAGGCGCACGGCATCAACCTGAACATCGTCGGCGAGCCGCTGGTCTACTCGCGCTTCGTCGAGGTGCTCGAGCGCCTGGGCCCGGCCTGCGAGCGCGCGCACTTCAACACGAACGGCGTGGCGCTGACACCCGAGCTGGCGCGCGAGCTCGTGCGCCGGCGCCTGGGCTCGATCGTGATCTCGATCGACGGGCGCGAGAGCAACGCCGTCCTGCGCGGCGTGCCTTACGAGCTCTTGCGCGACAAGCTGGCCCTGCTGGACGCCGAGAAGCGCGCGCAGGGCGCGGCGCAGCCGATCCTGGGCGTGGCCTTCACGCTCATGCCGCGCAACCGCCTCGAGCTGCGCCCGCTGGTCGCGGAGCTGGCCCAGCTCGGCGTGCAGGCCGTGCACGTGCAGCCGCTGATGATCTTCTACGAGGGTCTGCGCGGGGAGAACATCTACGCCTGTGCCGGCGTGGACGCGCTCCTGCAAGAGTGCAAGGCGTACGCCGCGACGCTCGGCGTCGAGATGGTCGTGTTCCGCTCGCAGTGGAGCGCCGACGAGCGCAACCAGCAGGACGTGCGCCTGCAGCTCGGCCCGTACTCCGAAACCTACGGCTGCTCGGACCCCTACTTCGAGATGAAGATCCTGCACACCGGCGAGGTGCAAGCGTGCTCGCGCGGCCTGCTGACGGGCTTCGACGTGAACCGGCTCACGCTGGACGAGGTCTGGAACCACCCCTGGTACACGAACCTGCGAAAGCGCCTGTACGCCAAACGCTTCGAGGAGCTGTGCACTCATTGCCCGTTCCAGTTCGGTTCGCAGGAGAACCAGGTGCTGCCGATCCGCGTGGGCGTGCACCACTCGCACGAGGCGCGCCTGCGCATTCCCGGCACGCAGCCCGATATCGCCGCGAGACCGTCAGCGCCACGCTGACGGTCGCGGCCGGCGCCCATCGATCGAGCTGGAAGCCCGGTTCCACGGCCGCGCAGGAGCGCGCCAGGTCCACGCTTCACCGCACGCGCGAAGCGCTGCCGTCGATGCCGCCACCGCGTCCCGGCGCGAGGTCGGCGACGCTCGCGTAGAGCTCGTGCGGGCCGAAGCGCCCCTGGCTGGCGATGTAGAGCACGTCGCCACCCGCCGCGAACGCGCCCGCGAACACGCGCGCGGGGAACACTAGCCGCTGGCTCAGGTGCCGGGCCGGAGCGCTGCCGTCCAGGGGCAGGACGTAGAGCCCGTCGTTCTGGATCGACCCGAGCGAGCCGTAGATCATCAGGAGCTCTCCGTCCGGGCTGAGCCCGCGCGGCGCACCGTGGCCGTCGATGTGCGCGGGCGGCACGCTGCCGTCAAGGCGCGTGCGGTAAGTGCCGGGCGGGCCGCCGGTCGTGCCCGCGAAGTACAGCACGGTGTCCTCGTCGAGGAAGAGCGGGTGGAAGAACGCGTACTTGTGGATCGGTCCGTCGAGCCGGACGGGCGGTGACGCGGCGTCGATCGGCGCGCCGTAGAGCGTGAGGCCGATGACCCCGCTGCGCGAGCGAAAGAGCACGCGCGTGCCTCCGGGCGTCAGCCAGAAGTCGAACGACTGCTCGAGGCCGGAGAGGAAGCGTCTCGGCGGCGTGCTGCCGTCCACGGGAACGCTCCGGATCTCGCGCAGGAAGGCCAGCCCGGAGGTGAACACGACGCGGTCGCCAGCGCCGATCGCGTAGTCCCACACGTGCTGATTGCCCGTCAGTGGCTCGTTCAGCTTGACCGGCGCCGCACTACCGTCGAGGGGCACGCCGTAGAGCTCAGGCAGGTCGTCCACGTCTTGGTCGGCGCGATACACGACGTGCGACGAGTCGAGGCCGATCCGGAAGTCGAGCACGTCACCGCCGAGCGCAGCGATGCTCGACAGTCGCCGCGCGGCCGCGCTGCCGTCGAGCGGCACGATGTAGAGCTCGAAGCGGCCGCGCCGCGCCTTGTCGGAGGTGTAGACGACGTGCTGGCCATCGGGCGCGAACTCGAGAGTGTTCACGCTGCCGAACGTGCGGTGCGGTGGCGGATCCAGGCGCACCGGCGGCGCGCTGCCGTCGGCCGGCGCGCGGAAGAGCTCGACCTGGCCGTCGCGTAGCGCGTCCGCGGCGTAGGCCACCCACGTCCCGTCGGGGCTGAGCTTCCAGGCGCCGATCGCCCCGCCCGCGACCAGCGGACCGTGGAGCTTGACCGGCGGTGCGCTACCGTCGCTCGGAGCGGTGTAGAGCTCGGTGCGTGCGTCGAGCTCGAGATCGCTGGAGAAGACCACGCGCCGCTCGTCGGGCGTCACGACGAAGGCGGACACGTCCCCCTCGTCCACGGCCGGGGAGTGCAAGCGAACCGGCCCGCAGCTGCCGTCGCGTTGCACGGTGTAGAGCTCGACCACCTCGTCGCGGTCCTGGTCGGCCGTGTACACGGCAAAGTCGCCGGCCGGAGCCATGGCGAGCACGTCGCCGACGGGCTGATACGCGGTGGTGCCCGCAGCGCTCACGCGGCGCGGGGGCTCCGAGCCGTCGCTCGCCACGAGGAAGACCTCGAAGCGTTCGCCCTCGAGGAGATCGGCGAGGAAGCCCAGCGCGCGGCCATCGGCGGCCACGCGGAAGTCCGGCAGGATCGTGCGCCCGGGCGCGAGCGGCAGGTGCAGGCGCACGGCGGGCGCGGAGGCGTCGAGCGGGACGCTGAAGAGCTCCAGCACCTCATCGACCTCCTGGTCGGCGCGATACACGACGCGCTCGCCCGCAAGCTCGAAGCGCACGACGTCGCCGCCCGCGACCAGCGGTGGATGGACCGGCGCAGCCGGCGCGGAGCCGTCGAGCGGCGCGCCGAGCAGCTCGACGCTCTCGCCCTGCAGCAGGAACAGCACCCGGCTCGAATCGGCACTGATCTCGGAGTGCGCGATCGTCTGCCCCGGCGCGAGTGCGGCGTGCAGGCGCTGGGGCGGCGTGCTCCCGTCCAGCTTCGCGGCGAAGAGCTCGACCAGGCCGTCGCCCTCCGGATCGGCGCGGTACACCACGGAACGCCCGTCCGGCGCGAGCTGCAGCGCGCCGAGCACGCTGCCACCCGGCTCGAGCGGCGGGCTGAGCTTGACCGCGAGCTGCGCGCCGCCGATCGACACGGCGTAGAGCTCGCGCACCCCGGGCGTGTCGAAGTCGGCCAGGAAGACCACGTGCGTCCCGTCCGTCGTGACTCGGAACTCGCCATCGACGTCGCGGTCGGGCGGCATCGGCGGTGTCACGCGCAGGCTCGGTGCGCGCCCGCGCGCGGGTACGGCGAAGAGCTCGAAGGTCTCGTCCAGCACCTGATCCGCGCGGTACACGACGAGGGCGGCCTCGGCGGCGAGCTCGAAGCCCGTCACGTTCTTGTTCGGGCCCAGGTTGGCGTTGAGCGCGAGGAAGGGCGCACTGCCGTCGATCGGCACGCCGAAGACCTCGAAACGATCCGGCGCCCGCAGGTTGCCCAGGAAGACGACGCGCGCGGAGTCGGCCGTGACCGCGTAGGCGGGCACGTTGTGGTGGAGTGCGAACGCGCCACTCAGGCGGTTCGCCGGCGCGCTGCCGTCGGTGCGCTGGCTGTAGAGCTCGCGGCGCTGCACGTTGACCTGACCGTCGTGGTAGAGCACGTACTCGCCGTCCGGGCTGAAGCCCGCGAGGCCGCCCAGCGCCGCCGGCGGTGCGTTGCCCTCGACCGGAACGCTCCAGCGCCCGAAGGAGTTGTTGCCGTAGACCACGCGCCGGCCCGAGGGATCGACCTCGAAGCCTGGATGCACGCTGATGTGGTTGGACGGCGGAGCCAGGCGAGCGAAGGCGCGCGTGTCCGGGTCATGCGAGTACAGCTCGAAGAGCCCGTCCGTGTCCCCATCCGCCAGGTAGACCACGCGCTCCTGGCCGGGCAC
>JABFRZ010000390.1 GCA_013140785.1 Planctomycetota bacterium
CGAACCAGCGCCGCAACACCTTGCCCTCCTTGGCCACCTCGCGGCACGCCGGACAGGCCAGGAGGGTCAGGGGCGTCCGCCTTGGTTGGAGGCGCCTGCAGAGGTCGAGCCCAACGCGCGCGACACCGGCTCCGGCCCCGAACAGCGATGAAGTCCGAGCGCCTCTGGGTGCTCCTGTTCGCCCTGACGGCCTTTTGCGCCGGACTGGCCGCGGGCGTGCTGTTCTCCTTCCGCCGGCATCCCGTCCAGGAGCCGCGGCTCTTCGCGGGCTACGAGGCGCGCTTGACCGGAGCCTTCGACCTGGACGAGGAGCGCGTGGAGAACCTGCGCTACATCCTCCAGGCCTACGAGGACCAGGTGGATGCCTTGAAGGAGCGCAACATCGCCGCCCTGGATCCCGAGCTGGTCAAGATCGGCCTCGACCACCGCGAGTTGATCCGTACCTGGGTCGTGCCCGAGCGCCACCACCAGGAGTTCGACCTGTGGGTCGGCGGCCTGCCCGTCCTCCCCTTCGGCAAGAGTTCCGACAACCGGCCCGAGTAGAGCGCATGTCCCAGTCCATCGGCATCCACCTCGGTGAGCACGCTTTCCACTTGGTCGCGCTCGAAGGCGGCCTCAAGCGCCACAAGCTCGTGTGCGCCGTCTCGGGCGAGATCCCGAGCGGCGAAGGCGCGGCCCAGGCCGTGATCGAAGCGCTGCGCGAGATCGTCAAGGACAACAAGCTGAGCGGCGACAACGTCAATTTGGCAATCGACTCGGGCGCGGCCGCCTTCCGCTCGCTCACCCTGCCCTTCGACGACCGCGAGAAGATCGAGGAGGTTCTCAAATTCGAGGTCGAGGGCAACCTCCCGCAGTACGACATCGACCAAGTGGTGGTGGACTTCCAGGTACTGTCCTCCAAGCCCGGCGTGGAGTCGAACCTGCTGGTGACGGCCGTGCCGAAGGACCGGCTGCGCGCCGCGCTGCAGCTGTGCGAGCGCGCCGGGCTCGAGCCCTTGGATGCCGAGCTCGAGGGCACCGCGCTGTTCGACGCCGCATACGAGAGCGGGATCCTGCAGGAAGAGGCCGGCACTGTGCTGATCCACGTGGGCGACACCTCGACCACCGTGGTGGTGGCCGATGGGCGGCGCCTGTCCAGCCTGCGCGCCATCCGCGTCGGCGCGCACACGCCGCGCGTGTCCGAGTCGCCCGAGGGCGACGTGGCCGACGTCAAGAGCGAGATCGGCAAGAGCGACATCGTCAAGGGCGAGCTCGGCAAGAGCGACGTCGCCAAGGGAGATGCCGCCAAGGGCGAGACCAAGGTCGAGGTCAAGGCCGAGGCTCCGGCCGGAGGCGAAGGCGAAGCCACCCGCCAGGTCGCCAGCGCTCAGCGCATCCGCCGCGAACTCGCGCGCACGCTCTCCGGGGCGCGCACCACCAACGAGATCCGCCAGATCTTCGTGTGCGGACACGAGCTTCCCGGCCTGAGCGGCGAGAGCCTGCTCGACCTCCCGATCCAAGCGCTGCCCTTCAAGCTCGACGACGCCGATCCGGCGCGCCTGTACGTGATCGCCTTCGGCGCGGCTTTGCGCGGTTTCGATGGCGGAACGCTGGCGCCCAAGCTACGCCGCGAGGATCTGCGCTTCAGCGGGCGCTTCGAGCGTCTGGAGCTGCCGCTGGCCGTGTTCACCTTGCTCCTGTTCACCTTCCTGTTCGTGCAGTACATCGTGCTCGATCAGCAGCTCGAATGGCGCGACGAGGGCAATCTCGCCGCCGCCGAGCCGATCAAGGGCGACATGCAGATCTGGCTCGAGGCTTCGAACCAACGCCTGTTGTCCGACCCGACCAACCCTACACGAGCGGTGCGCTTGCCCAACGCGCCCGAGGACCTCGTCCAGTACGCCTCGGAAGCCGCGGCCGGCCGAGACCTCGAGCGCACCAAGTTCGGAGAGCTGATGGAGATCCGCAACAAGATCAAGCGCCACATCGACCGTCTGTCCAAGGAGCTCGGCCAGGTCAGCGAGATCGAGCAGCCTCAATCCGCCCTGGCGGCGTCCACCTTGGTCATGAGCGTGATCTCTGAGATGGGCTCGGGCGCGCGCATCGGCATCCGCCGGCTGGAGGCCAGCTACCAGTCCGGCGCGGGCAACAAGGACGACTTCGTGATCGTCTCGATCGATGCCGACTTCTTCGGCGAGAACAGCCTCGAGGCGACACGCGCTTACAACCAGCTCGAGAGCCAGTTCAAGTCACAGCCCTGGTGCATCGAGTTCGAGAGCAAGTCGAGCAAGTCGCTCGCGGGCGACCGGGGCATCCAGCTGGACGGCCTCACCATCCAGGTCAACGTGGACAAGTCTCCCCTCGGAGGACAACAGCCGTGAAGAACATCTTCGGTCGCATGAGTTTCCCGCGCGCGGTGATCCTGTTCTGCTCGCTCGGCTCGCTGGCGCTCGGGACCCTCGTCACCCTGCGCGCGCAACGGCTGAGCGAGGTGCAGGGCGAACTCGCGCGGGTGCCCGCGGTCGTGAAGGAGATCCAGACCGACGCCTACCGCCTGAGCGACCTCTTGCGCAGCGCCAGCGCCGAGAAGTTCAAGGCCCAGTCCGAGCCCGAGACCTACATCCGGGCGATCGCGGTGGACGGCAAGATCAACATGGGCCAGATCGACATCACCAAGGTCGTCAAGACCCCGGCCAGGGGCATCGAAGACAACATCTACAAGATGGTCCCGCAGACCAAGACCCAGCGCTACTCGCGCGGCCAGATCGGGAACTTCCTGTACAAGCTCGAGGCCGACAGCCGGCGCGTGAAGGTCACGCGCGTCAAGCTGACTCCCTTCGAGAAAGTTTCAGCGGGCGAGATCGGCAAGGACAGCTGGGTCTTCGAGGCCGAGCTGACCACGCGCACGAAGCTCGAGAGCGCTCCCTCGACTTCGACGCAGGGCTAGCCCGAGCGCGCTGAGTCCCGTGCCCGGACGTCCATGCGACTATCCGTGCGGCTTCCGTCCCGGCCCGTATCCTTGGTCGCAATGAGGCTGCGCAGCGCTCCCCTCCGCATCGCCATGTGGTCCGGGCCGCGCAACATCTCGACGGCCCTGATGCGTTCCTTCGGGAGCCGGCCGGACACGGCCGTGTGCGACGAGCCGCTGTACGCGCACTACCTGTCGGTGCGCGCCGCCCTGCATCCCGGGCGCGACGAGATCATCGCGCGCGGCGAGACAGATTGGCGCAAGGTCGCGGCCTTCCTGACCGGGCCGGTGCCGGACGGGAAGGCGGTCTTCTACCAGAAGCACATGGCCCATCACCTCGTGCCCGAGGTCGGGCGCGCGTGGCTGGGGGAGCTCGCGCACGCCTTCCTGATCCGCGATCCGCGCGAGATGTTGCCCTCGCTCGCCAGGGTGACGCCGCGCCCCACCGCACTCGACACGGGCTTGCCACAGCAGCTCGAGCTCCTGCGCGAGCTCGAGGCGCGCAGCGGCCGCGCTCCGCCCGTGGTCGATGCGCGCGACGTGCTCGCGGACCCGTCCGGCGTGCTCGCGAAGCTCTGCGCCGCGCTCGATCTCGAGTTCACGCCTGCGATGCTCGCGTGGGAGCCCGGCCTGCGCCCGACCGACGGGATCTGGGCCCGATACTGGTACGACGACGTGGCACGCTCCACCGGCTTCGCGCGCGGACGCGTGCGTTCCGGCGAGCTCCCGGCCGAACTCGCCGGCGTCCACGCGGAGTGCCTTGGCCCCTATCGCGCGCTGCACGAGCGCCGAATCGTCGCGTGAAGCGGCGTGCGAGCTAACTGGCGGCCGCTACTGCTTCTTCCAGGTCCACTCCAGGGCCTGCTCCTTGCCACCCTGATCGCCCGAGACGCGCGCGTGCATGAAGCCGTCCTTCGTGAGCTCGTAGCGGATGGACTTGGGGAAGTCGTGCGCTGGGTTCTCGAACAGGACGAAGTCCGCGCCCACGTCGGCCAGTGCGAACTCGGTCGCGCCGCGGCCGCCGGGGCTGGCCACGTAGACGAGCTCGTCCTTGCGCTGCTCGATGCGCAGGTACTCGAAGCCGGTGTGGCCGTTCTTGTGCAGGGAGCGGTTCATCCCGAGCATGATGCGCCCGCCTGGGCCGAGCCAGACCTCCTCGGTCCGCTCGCCGTCCACCTCGGAAGCCCAGTGCCCCGCCATCCAGGCGAGCTCCTCCAGCGTGGGGCCATCGGTCGCGGCCGAGCGTGAGGTCCCGCTCGCGGCGAGAACGGTCAGGCCAGCCAGGGAAGCGAGCACGAGGAGGGCTTGGGGGATCTTCATTGCGAAGAGCCTACGGCCAGAGCGCACGGACGTCTTGGAAGGATGCGACAGGAGTCCGAAGCGCGAGCCTCAGGGCGCACCGTCCACGAAATGCCCGGCGAGTTCGTGCTCGGCCGCGAGGAAGCGGCTCGGACTCGCCTCCGCGAACTGGCGGAAGTCGCGCACCAGGTGGGACTGGTCCCAGTAGCCGCAACGCGCGGCGGTCTGTGCCAGACTCGCGCCGGGGAGGCGCAGCAGCGCCAGGGATCGCTGAAAGCGCACGACGCGAACC
>JABFRZ010000655.1 GCA_013140785.1 Planctomycetota bacterium
CTGTTCTCAGCTCCGCGCGAACACCATCAACGGCCCAATATCCCCGCGATCGGCCGCCTGGAGCGCGGCGACATAGGCGCGGCGGGTTTCGGCGATGGCGACGAGATTGGCGCTGCCCCAGGTGAACGAGGTTGGCCGGGCGGCAGTCAAGCAGATGGGCCGCGAGCGCGCGCGTGCCGCGGCCCATCTGCTTGATCAGGAACTCGAGCGTGTCCCCGCGCTGGCGGTAGAGCGAGAACGGACGCGGGATGAGCGGCGAGAGCCGATCCTTGCGGCGCAGCATGAAGAAGCGGCTGGCGCGAACGGGCGGGACCTCGCGCTCGGGTCGCAGCTCCAGCACCACGCCGTCGTCGCCGCAGGGCGACACCTCCACGACCTCGGCGATGAGCGAACGGGCATCGGGCGGCGGAGCGGGCATCCTGCGCGCGCAGGATAGCTGCGGTGCAGGGCACGCTCCAGGGCCAGCATCGATTCGCGCTCGCTCCGTGCGGAGCGCGCCGCCGCTCAATGCCGGACGCGTTCCAGCTCGTCGATGAAGAGCATGTGCCAGGTCGCGCCGGCGTCCTCGGAGATCTGCTGCGTGCGCCGCCAACAATCGGGCGCGAGACGCTCGTCCACGAGGCGCGACTCGCGCGTGCGCTCGGGCGCCGCATTGCGCCAGGCGAACCCACCACCCTCCGCCGCTCCTTCCAGCGGTACGAGTCGCCCGCCGACGTCGTTCGCGTAGTAGCTCACCCAGAGGTCGCGCTTCTGGTCGTGCAGCACGATGTGGACGCCGTGATACGCGCCCTCGCCCGTATCCACCTCGAGCTCCTCTGCGACCCCGGCACCGCCGAGGATCGGCCGCACCGAGAGGCGCATGGGTGCACGGCTCCCGTCGCTGGCGTCGCGGCGCGTGCCGCGCCACTCCCCCACCGTCCAGGCCTGCGGGCCGGCAGGAGTCGCGGCCCTTGACTCGACCGCGCGGCAAGACACGAGCAGGAAGAGCAGCGCGGGAAGCTCCATGGACACGCGATGTCGCCGCGAACCCCACGCCTTGCAGTGAAGTGGTCCGGTGCTCAGCGCGCGCGAATGAGCTCGACCACCTGGCCGGCGAGCTCGTTCGGGATCGGGAAGGTCAGGCTGTAGTGCACGATTTGCCAGACGCCGCCGTGGCGGCGCAGGACGCCCGTGCCGCGGCACTCGCCGTATTTTTCGTTCCAGAGGCGCTCGTCGAACCAGGCCAGCTCGCCCTCGACGCGCACGTGGCGCTCGCGCGGCTCGTAGCTCCAGCCCGTGCCCTCTCTGAAGTACGGCTCGCAGAAGGCGCGGAACTCTGGTACCGACCAGCGTTCGCTCGCGTCGGTGCCGAGGTAGACGCAGTCCGCGGCCATGGCGCCGAAGTAGCTCGGGCCATCGGCGCGCGCGGCGGCCCGGTGCCAGTCGTCGAGCACGCGCACGATCTCAGTCTGCGCCGGGGCCCGTTCGTCCGCGTCGGCACTTCCGGAGGCACGGCAGGCGCTCGCGAGGAACGCGGAGAGCGCCAGCGGCGCCAGTGCGGGTCGGATTCGCATGGAGGAGTAGGGCGCGTGGCGTGCGAGGTCGCGCTATCATGCCGCGCTCGCTGCGCCCCGACGATGACCGTTCTCTCGATCTCCGGCCTCGGGAAGAGCCACGGCGCAGCCGAGATCCTGCGTGGGGTCGAGCTCTACGTCGCGCGCGGCGACAAGCTGGGCTGCGTGGGCCGCAACGGGGCCGGCAAGACCACGCTGCTGCGCCTGATCGAGGGCGAAGAACAGCCGGACCACGGCTCGATCCAGCTCGAGCGCGACGCGCGCATCGGCTACGTCGTGCAGCGCCCGGTGTTCGAGCCGGGCCTCTCGGTGCACGCCTTCGTCGAGCAGGGTCTGGCCGCCATCCACGCGCTCGAGGCCGAGCTCGAACGCCTGTCGCACGCGATGTCGGAAGCCGCAGGTGCCGAGCTCGAGTCCCTGACCAAGCTGCACGGCAACATCACGGCGCACATGGAGCACCTCGGCGGCTGGGAGGCCGGGCAGAAGGTCGAGGCGGTGCTGTCCGGCATCGGCCTGGACGAGTCTTTCTGGGAACGCGAGGCGCGCACGCTCTCGGGCGGCGAGAAGAGCCGCGCGTGCTTGGCGAAGGTGCTGGTCAGCGTGCCCGACGTGCTCTTGCTCGACGAGCCCACCAACCACCTCGACTTGGTCGGCATCGAGTGGCTCGAGGACTTCCTGCGCCACCTGAAGAGCGCGGTCCTGATCGTCAGCCACGACCGACGCCTGCTCGACCGCCTGGTGGATTCGATCATCGAGGTCGAGCGCGCACAGCTCACGCGCTATCCGGGCAACTACGCGCAGTACCTCGACATCAAGGCCGAGCGCTACAAGAGCGACAAGCGCGCCTACGAGGAGCAGCAGGACTTCGTCCGCAAGGAGGAGCTCTTCATCCGCACCCACATGGGCAGCCAGCGCACCGGCGAGGCCAAGGGACGCCAGAAGAAGCTCGAGAACGTCGCGCGCCTGCCGCAGCCCTACCTCGACGTGCGCCGTCCGGTGATCCGCATCGCGGAGGTCGCGCGCGGCGGCGAGACGGTGATCGAGGCGCGCGGGCTCGAGCTCGCACACGGCGAGAACGTCGTGCTCTCGGGCGTAAACCTGAAGCTCGCGCGCGGCGAGCGTGTCGGCATCGTCGGCCCGAACGGCTCGGGGAAATCGACGCTCCTGCGCACCCTCGCCGGGCGCTTCACGGCACGCAGCGGCACGCTCGAGAAGGGCTACAAGGCCGTGTGCGGCTACTTCGACCAGGACACCAGCGACCTGCGCGAGGACGGCTCGCCCATGAGCGAGATCCGCCGCCTGCAACCGCTGTGGACCGACCTCGAGGTGCGCTCGCACCTGGCGCGCTTCCTGTTCCGCGGCAACGAGGTCGAGGCCGTGATCGCACGCCTCTCGGGCGGCGAGCGCGCGCGCCTGTCACTGGCCAAGCTCGTGCTCGCCAAGCCCTCCTGGCTGGCGCTCGACGAGCCCACCAACCACCTCGACCTCGCCGGCCGCACGGCGCTGGAGGAAATGCTGGGCGAGTTCAGTGGCGCGCTCCTGTTCGTCAGCCACGACCGCGAGTTCATCGACACGCTCGCCACGCGCATCGTCGAGGTCAAGGACGGCGCCGTGCGCTCCTTCACCGGCAACTACAGCGAATACCGCAAGACCCTCGCGACCGAGCTCGTGTCCGCGCGTGATCGCCGCGACGTCGAGAAGGAGCGCAAGGCCACGACCGAGAAGGCGCGCGTCGCCCGGGCCGCGCCGACCAAGAAAGAGAAGCCCAAGAACCCCTGGCAGCTGCGCCAGGTCGAGGACGCGATCATGGCGCTCGAGGCCGAGCGCGAGCGGTTGCTGGCCTCGCTCGGCGAGGAGCGTGTCTACAAGGATGCCGTGCTGGCGCGCGAGACCCAGCAACGTCTGGCCGAGATCGAGCGCGACCTCGAGCAGAAGAACGCCGAGTGGGAGGCGCTGATCTGAGCCTGTGAAGAAGTCCCTCGCCGCCTGCGAGCTCAGGATGCGACGTGGCTCCCGGACGGGCCCTTGGTGTAAAGCGCGCGACCGCTCCCCCTCGGGATCGGCCTGGTCCCGTATCCTCTCACGGCATGGGAGCTCGCGAGGGGCCGCGGTCGTCGGAACGACTCTGGGAACGCGCCGGCCGCGTCCTCGCCGCCGGCCGCTGGTCGCCCTCCAACGGCGTCGCCGCGATCCCGGCCGGCGCGCTGCCGCTGGTGATCCACCGCGCGCGCGGCTGCCGCTCGATCGACGCCGAGGGGCGCGAGTACGTCGATTACATGATGGGCTGGGGCACCGCGCTGCTGGGCTTCGCGCACCCCGTGGTCCGCGACGCGATCACGCAGCAGCTCGAGCTCGGCTTCGCACCCACGCTGCTGAGCGACGTCGAGATCGAGCTGGCCGAGGAGTTCGTGGCCATGATCCCCGGCGCCGAGCAGGTGGCCTTCGGCAAGAACGGCTCCGACGTCCTGGGCCTGGCGGTGCGCGTCGCGCGCGCCTACACCAAGCGCCAGCGCATCCTCTTCTGCGGCTACCACGGCGTGCAGGACTGGTACATGGCCGCGGATCCGGAGTGTCCGGGGATCCCGCCCGCCCTGCGCGAGCTCGTCGTGCCCTTCCGCTACAACCGCCTCGACGAGCTCGAGGCCCTGTTCGCGCGCTACCCGGGCGAGGTCGCCGCGGTGGTGATGGAGCCGACCACGGAACAACTGCCCGCGCCCGGCTACCTCGCGGGTGTGAAGGCCTGCGTCGAGCGCCACGGAGCCGTGCTGGTGTTCGACGAGGTCATCACCGGCCTGCGCCTGGCCCCGGGTGGAGCACAGGAGTACTTCGGCGTCCGCGCGCACCTCGCCTGCTTCGCGAAGTGTCTCGCCAACGGCCTGCCGTTGGCGGCCCTCGCCGGCCCGCGCGGCCTCGACTCGCTCGTGTCGAGCGCGCGCTTCGGCCTGACCTTCCGCGGCGAGGCGCTGTCGCTGGC
>JABFRZ010000157.1 GCA_013140785.1 Planctomycetota bacterium
GATCCAGCGTCCGTGCTTCGACTTCGGCGCAGTGCCGCGCGGCTACGGCTGGGTCTTCCCGAAGGACGCGGAGCTCTCGGTCGGGCTCTACACGCTCGCGCGCGGTCTGAAGGACGTGCGCCTGCGCTTGGCTCAGTACCTCGCGGCCAAGGGCTTCCGCTGGAGCGGCGATCCGCTGGCGAGCTTCGAGGCTCACACGATCCCGCTGGGCGGCGACCGCCTGCGCGACTCGGGGCTGCCGCTCTACCTGGTGGGCGACGCGGCCGGCTTCGCGGATGCGCTCACGGGCGAGGGCATCTACCACGCGCTCGAGAGCGGGCGCATCGCGGGCGAGCTCGCCGTGCGCGTGGCGCGCGGCCAGGCTTCGCCCGCGGAGTATCGCAGCCTGCTCGAGCGACCGGTCCTCAGCGACACGCGCTGGAGCTGGCGCCTCGCGCGGCCGTTCTACCGCGCCCCCGCGCTCGCGCTGCGCGTCCTCGGCAGCTCCTTCCTGTGGCGGCCGCTCGTGCACGGTACGGGCAACGGCGCGACCTTCAGCGCGTGTCTACGTGGCGGCGGACGCCTGTGGCTCGAGTCGCTGCGCCAGCGCAGCGTGCGGCGTTCGACGAGCGCGAGCTGAGGTGCGCGTGGGCTCGTCACCGCCGCGTCGACTGCCGCCGCGCGGCTTCCTCGGCCTCGCGCTGATCGCGCTGGCCTGGCCGGCCAACTGGCTGCTCCCCGGCCTGCGCACGCACCTGCTGTTCCTTCCGCTGTGGCTCGGCTACGTGCTGTTCCTCGACGGCTGGATCGAACGCCGCGACGGGAGCTCGCCGTGCACGCGCGCGCGGCGCGGCTTCGTGGGGCTGTTCTTGATCTCGGTTCCATTGTGGTGGCTGTTCGAAGCCGCCAACCGCCGGCTCGGGAACTGGGAGTACCTCGGGCGCGAGCGCTTTGGCGAGGTCGAGTACACGCTCTTGTGCTCGCTGGCCTTCTCGACCGTCGTGCCGGCCGTCTTGGTGAGCGCCGAGTGGGCGCGCGGCTTCGGCTGGGTCGAACGCCTCGGGCGCGGGCCGCGCCTCGCACCCAGCTCGGCTCGAAGTCGTGCCGGCTCGGCTCGAAGCGGTGGTGGGCGCGCGCTCTGTGTCGGGCTCTTCGCCGCTGGACTCGCGCTGCTCGCCGGCTGCCTGCGCTGGCCGCTCAGTTGCTATCCATTGCTGTGGGTCGCGGGCGTGTTCCTGCTCGAGCCGCTCTTGTTGGCGCGCGGTCGTCGCTCGCTCCTCTTCCATGTGACGCGTGGCGACTGGCGTCCGTGGATCGCGCTGTGGACCGGCGGACTCGTGTGCGGGTTCTTCTGGGAGCTCTGGAACGTCCACTCGTACCCGAAGTGGATCTACCACATCCCGGCGAGCTCGATCCCCGGCGTGAACGGCCCGAAGTTGTTCGAGATGCCGCTGCTCGGCTACCTCGGCTACTGGCCCTTCGCGCTGGTCGTGTACCAATGGAAGGAGCTCTGGCTCAGCGAGCCAGAGCTCCTCGTGAACGGCTCAGGCGGGTGCGATCAGCGCCAGGCGCCCGAGATCCACGCATAGCCGTGCAGGTGACCGACCCAGTGGCCCGGCACCCACACGACGTCCTTGCGCGGCGGCAGCGCGTAGTGCCCGCCGACCCACACCCACTGGCTGTCGCGGCGCGAGTGCTGGCCAGCGATCCACACGTGCGACGAGCTCGGCGCGCTCGGGCGCTGCTCGGGCAGCGCGGCCGGGACTTCCGGGGCCGCGTCGCCCTCGAAGTAATCGAGCTCGTGGCTGGCAGAGCGCGCCCCATCGGCTCGCGCGTGCGTGGGTTCGGCCTCGGCCTTCACGGCCAGCGCATGGCCAGGCCGCGAGCGCTGCGAAAACACGCAAGACGAAGTGGACAGGACGAGCAAGGCTGCGAGGGCCAGCCCGGTGCTCGAGAACATGGTGGACCGGTGCAAGATCATGGATTCCCTTCCCAGAGGCGCGTCCGGAGCGGACACGCGGCCAAATGAATCCCCGCCCATTCGGCCGCGCTCGTACCCGATCTTGACTCGAACGGAGCGTCTCCGCATGGCCCGGAAAGAAACGCAGCCGTTGGCCCGCTTCGGCCTTTCGCGCCGGCGGCCGCGCGTTCCTCAGGCCTTCTTCGCCGGCGCCGCGCCGCGGAACATCAGGAAGCCGAGCAGCGCGAGCAGGCCGACGCCGAGCACGTCGGTCGCGTGGGGGAAGAGCGTCGCGTCGAGCTCCTGCAGCTTCGCGAGCAGGGCGATGGGCGGATAGAGCCCGGCCTTCTTGTCGAAGCCCGGCAGGAAGGTCAGGGCCGCGGCCAAGATGCCGAGAATCGCCGCGCCGGCGATCAGCCCGGAGGAGTAGAGCGTGCCCTCGGGCTCGTCCTCGGCGTCGGGCGCGCGCCGGTAGGCCTTGTCGGCGAGCTTGCGCACGACGCCGCCCAGGAACACGGGCATGGTCGAGGCCAGCGGCAGGTACACACCCACGGCGAAGGTCAGCGAGCGCACGCCCAGCAGCTCCATGAACACCGCGATCGCCACGCCGAGCAGGATCAGGTCCCACGGCAGGCGGTGCGTGAGCAGGCCGTCGATCACGGTCGCCATCAGCTTGGCCTGCGGCGCGCGCAGCTTGCCGGCGCCGATGCCGTCCTCGCGCAGGTACTTGGCCGCGTTGGTGGCGGGATCGACGAGGTAGATGCCCTCGGGGTTGCCGGGCGGGAGCTCTTCGGCGAACAGCTTCACGAAGGCGTAGCTGCGCCCGTCCTCGACGCTGTTCACGCTCGTCGCTGCGAGCACGCGCTCGGGCGCGACGGCGAAGGCGCTGACGGGCTTCTCGGTCGTCTCCGACAGGTTGAGCAGGTACGCGGTCCAGCCGACCGCCAGCACGGAAGTGAGCACCCCGATCAGGAGCGCGCCCTGCTGCTTCACCGGCGTCGCGCCCAGCAGGAAGCCCGTCTTCAGGTCCTGCGAGCACGTGCCGGCGTTGCTGATCGCGATGCACACCACCGCGCCGACCATCAGCGCGAGCTTCGAGTAGGCCGAGCCCTCCCAGCCGACCAGCAGGAACACGCCACAAGTCGCCATCAGGACGCCGATGGTCATGCCCGACAGCGGACAGGACGAGCTCCCAACCTCGCCCGTGATGCGCGAGGACACGACCGAGAACAGGAACCCGAGCACGAGGATCAGCAGCGCGCCCATCAGGTTCATGCCGAAGGCCGGCACGGCCCACACGAAGCCCACGATCAAGAGCGAGCCGAAGACCAGGATCGGCGTGGGCGTGTCGCGCTCGGTGCGCAGCGTCGGGCCCGTGCTCGAGCCGCCGCCGGTGAGGCTCTTGGCCGAGGCCGAGAGGGCCGAGAGGATCGAGGGCAGCGCGCGCGCCAGCGCGAACAATCCGCCGGCCGCGACCGCGCCGGCGCCGATGTGACGCACGTAGTTGTTCCAGATGTCGCCGGGCGCCATGTTCTTGACGAGCAGCGTGGCCGGCGCGAGCGGCGCGGCGAGCCCGTCCCCGAACAGCGCGATCATCGGGATCAGGATGAAGCTCGCCAGCAAGCTCCCGGCGACCATCATGGTGCTCGTGCGGTAGCCGATGATGTAGCCCACGCCCAGCAGCGCGGGCTCGAAGTCGCACTCGACCGAGGCGCCGCGGAACCTGTGGAACTCGTAGGCGAAGGTGCCCTTGACGCCGCCCAGGAAAACCTTGAACGCCTGGTAGCCCGCGCCGATGCCGAGTCCGACGAAGACCTTGCGCGCGGAGGTGCCGCCGCGCTCGCCGGCCTGGATGATCTCGGCGCAGGCCTTGCCCTCCGGGTAACGCAGGACGCCGTGCTCCTTGACGATCAGGTAGCGCCGCAGCGGCACCATCATGAGCACGCCCAGTAGGCCGCCCGTGAGCGCGATCAGCGTCGTCAGCCCGACCTCCAGCGGATACCCGAGGAAGATCAGGGCTGGCACCGAGAACACCACCGCCGCCGCCACCGATTCGCCGGCCGAGCCGGTGGTCTGCACGATGTTGTGCTCGAGCACCGCGCGCTGGCCGTGCCTGCGGCGGATGGCCCAGGCCGCCAGCACCGCGATCGGAACCGAGGCCGAGGTCGTGAGGCCGACGCGCAACGCCAGATAGGTCGAGGCCGCGCCGAAGACGATCCCGAGGATCGAGCCGAGCACGAGCGCGCGCAGCGTCAGCTCGGGCGGAGTCTCCTCGGGCGCGACCGCCGGGCGGAAGCTGGCTGCGGCGGGTTCGCTCAAGCGGCTAGGCCTTCTCGGGCTTCATCGCGATTCGGTACAGCGTGAAGCACATGATCGCGAAGCCGGCGACTCCGAGCAGCGTGTAGCCGGGGTCTCCGAGGCGGTCGATCAGCCACTCCTCGGCGCTGATCTTCTTGATCTGCTCCGCCACGCTGTCCTTGGCTTGCAGCGCGGCGACGAGGACTCCCGCCAGCGCGCCGCCGGCCACCAAGCCGGTCGAGAACAAGCTCCCGGGTCCGAGGTCGTCGCCATGACCGGCCGCGCTCTTTTTGCCTTGGCGCCAATCGACCAGGCCCTTCAGCGAGCCGCCCACGAAGATCGGCAGGGTGGTGGAGAGCGGCAGGTACGCACCCACCGCGAAGGACAGCGGGCTGACGCCACACAGCTGGAGGGTGATCGCCAGGAACACGCCGACGAGCACGAACTGCCAGTCCAGGTTCCGCGCCAGCAGGCCCTTGATGAGGGTCTCCATCAAGGTCGCCTGCGGAGCCGCGTACTTGTCGCCGATGTTGTGGCTGATCGTTCCGTCCGCGAGCACGGTCGGATTGTCGAGCACGTTGATGGTCAGCCCGATGACGGCCGCGGCCGCGACCGCGCCGAACATCAGACCGATCTGCTGGTAGCGCGGGGTCGCGCCCACGATGAACCCGGTCTTGAGGTCCTGACTCGTGGCTCCCGCGTTGGCTGCGGCGATGCACACCATCCCGCCCACGCACAGGGCCATGGGCTGATAGATGTCCTCGGTCCAGCCGAGGCCCACGAAGATCAGGCAGGTGGCCATCAGCGTCGCGATGGTCATGCCCGAGATGGGGTTCGAGCTCGAGCCGATGATCCCCACGATGCGTGACGCGACCGTCACGAAGAAGAAGCCGAAGACGACGATCAAGAGGCCCAGCAGGAGCTTCCCGAGGACCGTGCCGGGGATGTAGGGCAAGAGCGCCAGGACGCCGATGAGGATCGCGCTCCCGACCAGGACCACCGACATCGGCAGGTCCCGGTCGGTGCGCTTGATCGTGCTCGCGGCACCGGCGCCCGAGCGCATCGAGGCGACGCTGCCCTTGAAGCTCGACACGATGGTCGGGAGCGTCTTCATCAGGGTGATGAAGCCGCCAGCCGCCACGGCGCCGGCCCCGATCTGGCGCACGTAGGCGCGGTAGATTGCGGTGTTCAGCGCGGCGAACTCGTGCGTGGCCGCGTCCCAGCCGTACTTGAGGGGCTTCTCTCCGAGCTTGAGCAGCTGCTCGTGGATCGCATCCGCGGACACCAGCGACGCCAGCAGGGGGATCAGGCCCAGCCACGCCAGCACGCCGCCGGCCACGAGGATGCCCGCGATGCGCGGCCCGATGATGTAGCCGACGCCCAGGTACTCGGGCGTGATGTCGGCGCTCACGGTCGCCGCGGGGAAGATCTTGCTCTTGGCGGCGGTGACGTAGGTGGTGGTCTCGCGGATGACCAGGAAGATCTTCTGGAACACGGCATACACGAAGGCGAAGCCGAGGCCCATGTAGGCCGTGCGCGCCAGCTCGCCGCCCTTCTCGCCGGCGATCAACACCGACGCGCAAGCCGTGCCCTCGGGATAGGGGAGCGTGCCGTGCTCGTTGACGATCAGCGCGCGCCGCAGCGGGATCATCATCAGAACGCCCAGCGTTCCGCCCAGGAGCGCCAGCGTGAAGATCGTCCAGTAGTTGAAGAAGCTGGCGCCGACGCTGGCGCCATCGGAGCCCTGCGCCAGGAACAGGAAGCCCGGGAGCGTGAACACCACTCCGGCGGCGATCGACTCGCCGGCCGAGCCGATGGTCTGGACGATGTTGTTCTCGAGGATCGTCGAGCCGCCGAACTTCTTGAGCAGCGAGATCGAGAGCACGGCGATCGGGATCGAGGCCGAGACCGTCAGGCCGGCCTTGAGCGCCAGGTAGACCGTCGAGGCGCCGAAGATCAGGCCGAACAGGATCCCGATCACGACCGCCTTGACGGTGAACTCGGGGACGTTCTGCTCGGCCGAGATGAACGGCTTGTGCTCGCTCTCCGCCATGGCAGCGGCGGGCTTCTCTTGCGCGTGACCCAAGTGCTTCCTCCGCGGGGCCCGCCGCAGCGGGTTCAGGGACGTCGGGATGGCCGGGGCGGCTGGCGTCGAGGCAGGGCGCGTCCGGCGGGATGTGCGGCGCGATTGTAGGGGGGCACTTCGCGGGCTGACAAGCGCGCGCGACCTCCGCTGCCTCCGAGGGACGCAAGAAGACGGCGTAGAATCACCCTGAAGTGCCGTCCGAGTTGCTCTCGCGCCGAGCGCCTTCCGCACACCGCAGCGCGCCGCACCGCGCCGACCCAGGCGTTACGGCACCAGCTTCTCCGCCTGTAGCAGCGCGTACAGCGGCGCCGTGTCGAAGGCGGCGCGCGGCGACGACGGCACGGCCTCGTCGAGCGCCTCGCCCGCGCCCGTGAGCTTGCCCACCGCGCCGCAGGTCTCGAGCCGATCGAGCCACAGCGTGACGGTCAGCACGTTTTCCTCCAACGCGGCGCCCTCGACGCCGGCGGTCTTCTCGAGCGTCTTCAGCACGCGCGCGCGCGTCTTCTCGTCCGGGGCCGAGGCCAGCGTCCAGCTGAAGCGCTCCTTCACGACCGCTCCGAGCTTGGCGCCGCCGTAGGGCGCAAAGAGCTTCGCGTAACGGTCGAGGAGCTCCTGCGCCTTCAGCTTGCCAGGCCGGCCGTAGAACTGGCTCCACTTGCCGAGCGCGTCGTACCACACGATGTCGCCCGAGATGCCCATCACGAAGTCGCGCTTCGTGATGCCCATGTCCGCGAGTCCGAAGTCGTGGTCCTTTCCCTCGCGTCCGTCGAAGGCGATGCACACGAGCTCCTCGGCCGGGCCGCCGCCCTTCTTCAGCGCCGCTGCGAGCTTCTTCGGCGAGACCTCGGGCGGCGCGCGCAGCGCCACGAAGGCGTGCCCCGGTCGGCCCTGGGTCGTGCGCGGGCCGTAGGCGAGCTCGGCCCCGAGCTCGGCCAGAGCCGGGTTGATCTTCGCGAGCTCGGGCTCGTCGGTCTCGAGGTGGAAGAAGCGCACGACGGCTGCGCTGGGCGCGCACGGGTAGAGCGCGTTCGCGTCGCGCACGCCGCCGGGGAGCTCGGCCTGGGCGGCAACGAGCTCGGTCGCGAGCAGGAGCGCGGCCAGCGGGAGTAGGCGCACGCTCCCCATGCTACGTCGGCATCAGGCGCGAGCCCAGGCGGATCCCGCTCCACGGCCCGGCCTCCAAGCGCTGGAGCCCGAACCTCAGCTCACTTCGCGGGCGCGGCCGCGGCGGCCCGTTGCTCGACGAACTGGTCGAGGAAGGCCGTGATCTCCGCCTGCGCCTTGCCGAACTCGCCCTCGAGCGCCTTGAACTCGGAGTCGAAGTCCTTGTAGGTGTCCTGCAGCGTGGCGATCGCGCGCGCGTTCAGATTGTGGTGGAAGAAGAGCGCGTAGTCCTGGAGCTTCAGCAGCATCGGCTGCGCGCGCGCCTCGACGCGCTCGAGCGCGGCGAGCACGCGCTGCGCGCGCGCCTGCGTGTCGAGCATCATCGCTTCGCTCTTCTTGCGCAGCGTCTCGCCCGAGAAGCGCGCCAGCTGCTCGTTCCAACCCTTGAACAGCGCGTCGGCCTCCCCACGGACCGACTCGATGCGCTCGGCCACGTCGCTCGCGCGCGCCGCGCACGACTCGATCGAATCCGCGAAGTCGTCGCTGAGCTCGTCCAGCTCGACCGCCTGGGGCGCGCTCAGACGCTGGTAGAGGTTGAAGGCCGCGCCGAAGTCCTCGCGCCCCTCGCTCACTTCGTCCTGTGCGCCGCGCACGCGCTCCACCAGGTCTTCCTGGGGCATTCCGCTTCCGCCGAACAAGAGGAACGAGCCGTTACTCGTGGAGCGGCAGGCGCTCGCGAGGGAAAGCAACAGGACAACGGCGACGGTGCGAAGCGTGCGAAGCATGGGCGGTGCTCTTTGGAACGTGGAACGCGCACAGCCTCGGTCGAGCGCTGCGAGCGACTTGAGCGCCCGCACGAATGGCCGCCTGTCGCCGGCGGCCTCAGGCGTTCCCTGCGTCGCTCGAACGCGGGCCGAACACGCACAGGGACCAGATCAAGATCGGCACCAGGTAGTTGGCAAGGGTCTCGCCGAAGGTGAAGTGCCACGCGAGGTGCAAGAGGCGCGTCCCACTCGAGCCGAGCTCGACCAACGGGCGCCCATCGATGTTGCTCTTCGTCAGGCAGTGGAAGACCGCCACCGAGAGGCGCAGCACGATGAACCCGTGCACGAGCACGAGTCCCCAGGCGAGCCGCCGGCGGCGCACACGCCACGCCAGCGGGGTCGCGGCCGCGAACAGCGCGAGCAGCACGGTCGTCGGGACGTAGCCGTGGAAGAAACTGCTCGCCCCGAAGCTGGCATCGGCGCCCGACAGCTCGCGGTGCCGCAGGTACACCCCCGTGTCCATCTGCTCGACACCGACCGCCAGCACTCCGCCCGAGGCCGGCTCGAAGTGCGCATCGATCGGACCCGGCAGCGGATCGACGAAGCCCACCGCACGCTCGGCCAGGCCGCGAAAGGCCGGCGCGTACAGCGGCCGCACGGCCAGCCATGCGAGCAGCAATCCGAGGTACGCGAGCGCCGTCCAAAGGGCGCGCCGCCAGAGGACGCGCGGGTCCACCCTCAGTCTCGCGCCCAATGAGCCCACGCGAGTAGCAGGAATAGGGACACGCCTACGAACAGGCCGGGCAGCACCGTGATGTGCAGGAGCTCGAAGTGTTCGGGGTGGTGGACGCCGGCCCATAGCAACGCCGCAAGTCGCAGCAGGTTGAGGGCCAGCAGGACAGCGACTCCGATGGTCGCCCCGAGCCACTTGCGCTTCTGCGCGGCGGGGAAAGCCAGGACGCCCGCGAGCAAGACAGCGCTGGCCTGATAACCGTCACAGCCCGGCCGAACGGCGATGCTGAAGACTGGCGACACCAGGTGCACTCCCATGGCTTGGACCTCGAGGAAAGGGCGCAGGAGGGCGGCCACGACCCGCGCGTTGAGGGCGCCGTAGGGCGTGAACCAGCGCTCGTGCCACAGCACCGCGTAGACGAAGGCCTCCAGCAGCACGAACCCCAGCGCGAAGCGGAGGAAGAAGGTCCGCAAGCGGGCGCGGTCGCTTGCGGGTGCCGCGCTTCCCGGCCTGGGCGTGTCGCGTTCGGGCATCGATCTAGGTTGCCGCGGGGCACTGTGTCTCACGCGGGGACTTTATCAACGGCCTGCTTGGCTCGACTGTCGGAACTGCCTGCCCGAACAGTTGGACACACAAACGCCCATGTGGGTTAGGCTCGGGCGGCGCGGACCAAGAGGCTTCGCGCTCCCTTCCCCCCAACGCCACGTCCAGTGAGGAAAACATGATCTCTGGTTTGTTCCGTGCCCTGCTCCTTGGAGCAGTCGGCGTGCTTTCCGTTGCTAGTCCAGCGTCGGCGCTGGGCACTCGCATCTACCAGGTCACGATGAGCGGAGCCCAGGAGGTTCCGCCCGTCGTGACGGCAGGCACCGGATTCTGCACCGTCACGCTCGACGATGTGACCGGTGCCGTGAGCGTGTCGGGCTCGTTCTCCGGACTCACGAGCACCGCGACGGCGGCCCACATCCACGGTCCCGCGCCGGCCGGCGCGATCGCCGGTATTCTCGTGACCTTGACGGAGACCGGCGGCACCTCGGGCAACGTCTCGGGCAGCGGCACCCTTTCGCCGGCCAACATCACGAACCTCTTGAACGGGCTCACCTACATCAACGTCCACACGACCATCAATGGCGGTGGCGAGATCCGCGGGCAGATCACGCAGGAAGTGCCGGCGCTGCCCTGGCAGTGGATGGCCGTGCTGGCCGTAGTCGCAATGGCCGGTGGCGCCTTCGTGCTCACGCGCCGGAGCCCGCTGGCGGCGGCGTAGAGAACCGGCGTAGCGAAAAACAGACAAGACCAGAGGGGTCCTGGAGAGCCGCGCGGCGCGTGCCGTGCGGCTCTTTTCGTGGCGTGGGCTGACGCCCGCAAGTCGAGCGCACCACGGAGACGCGGAGAGCGCTGAGCCTCGCGAGAATCTGCGCGCTGCGCGCGCACACTCGGAAGCAGTAGCTCAGGGCCGCGCGAGCCGGAGTAGCTCGGGCAGCGCGAGCGTTCCGATCCCGGGCACGACCTCGTTCCGGATGCCCTCGAAGGTGCGCATCTCGTCCGCGCCCCCGCCCAGGCGCCGTCCGTCCTCGAAGCGCACCTCGCAGCCCTGATCGACGACGGCCATGGCCGGCGTGTCGAGCACGGCCAGCTCGTGGAACAGTGCGCGTGAGGGCCCGAAGCTGGCCTTCTTGACGTACAGCTTCACGGCCGTGTCCGCGCGCACGATCGTCAGTCGCTCGAAGCGCGCGTCGCTCCGGTCCTTCACCGCCACGCCGGTGTGCGCGCCGATCACAGTCACGTCGTAGTACTCGGGCTTGGAGCCCTCGCCCACCGACAGGCCCTTATCGCCCACGTCCTCCACGACCAGGCCCTCGATGCGCAAGCGCGAGCCGCTGACGTCGATGCCGTCGTTGCCGAAGCGCTGGATGCGCGTGCGCACGTCCGTGCCGCGGCAGAAGTCGTAGTCCACCGCGTCACTGGCCCCGTCGCGGTACAGGCAATCGCGCGCGCTCACGTTGCTGAACTTCGGATTGATCGCGTCCTCCGAGGTGTTCTGCTCGACCGTCACGTGATCCATCGAGAGCTCGGTGAAATAGAGCGCCACGCTGCCGGTGCAGCGCACCGAGCCCGCGTTCGAGCCGGCGCCGCCGCGGAAGGTGGTGTAGGCCAAGTTCACCCGCAGCGGCGCCGCGCGCTCGCCCACGACCGCGAACGCACCCCACGGCGCGTCGCCGCTGCGTCGCACCAAGATAGGCGCGTCGGCGGTTCCGAGCATGTCCAGCGGGCCGCGGATCTCGACGAAGGCCTCCGGCGCCAGCAAGATCTCGGTGCCGGGCTCCACGCGCACGCGCCAGCCGCGCGGGAGCGCGAGCTCTCTCGCGACGCGCACCGTGCCGGCGATGACGATCTCGGCCCGCTCGCGATCGGCGACCACGCCCGCGGGCAGTTCGGGCAGCGGCGGCAACGGCCGCGCGGACTCCCAGCTCACGCGCTCACCCACCAGCGGTTCCCGGCTGACAACCCCGCGTACCTCGGCCCCGCCGCACAAGTTGCGCGCGAACACGCCGCGCAGCGCCTCGGGCGCGACCTCGGCCGGCAAGGCGACGACGCGCACGGGTCGGTGCTCGCGATAGCGGCCGGGGATCTCGAGCGGGCGCGGCAGCTCGAGGCGTACGCTGCCGTCGCCGTCCGCGAGCTCGAGCGCGACCAGCTCCTTCGGGCCGCGATCGTCGCTGGCGAGCTCGAGCGTGCGCGCCGCGGCATCCACGCGGTAGGCGAGGTGCGTGCCGGTCAGGGCCGCGCGAATGTCGGCCGCGTTCTTCTCCAGCGTGCGCCGCAATTTCAGGGGTCGGTCCTTCATGAAGCCGCCGTCTGGCCCGCCGCGCGGGAACGGGTAGAACGGGTCCTGGGCCAGGAGCTCGCCGAAGCGCGTGAAGAACTCCTCGGCGCGCGCCAGCATCGGCGCGAGGCGCTCGCTGGCGAGCACGTACAGGGCCTGGTCGTGCAGCAAGCGGAAGCGGTCGCAGCGCAGGAGCTGCGTGCCCTCCGCCGCGAACTGCGAGTCGGCCACCGTGCTCCAGTCGCCGAAGCGCGTGTCCCAAATCAGCATCTCGCAGCGCAGGCTGACCGGATCGCAGAAGCCCTTCATGTTGAAGTCCGCGAAGCCGTGCCCGTCGCCCGAGAACTCGGTCAGGGCCGTGAACCAACGCAGGCGCTCCACGTCGAAGAGCTCGTCGAGCTCCTCCCACGAGATCGTGGCCGTGGTGTCGCCCAGCCAGCGCACCACGCGCTCGACGACCTTGCCGCAGCGCACGGGGTCGGCGCCCTGGCTGTAGGGCTCGCCCGAGCCGCGGAAGAACATGCCCTCCGGTCGGCCGGCGCGGTCACCCGTTTCGATGCGCGGTTGCTCGACGTACTGCACCACGCCCAGCGGCTCGCCGCGCACCGCCAGGATCCCCATGGTCGTGTCCCAGGCGATCAGGTCGTGCTCCTTCGACTCCCACAGGAAGACCTGGTCGCCGGTCTTGTCGAACGGGTCGATCAGGTTGAACAGCGTCGAGCCGCGGTACGAGCGTCCGTGGCGCAGGTCCACGCGCAGGCTCTGGCGCGGGCGCACGACGTGGTAGTACTGGCGCCCGCGCAGCTTGACGCGCACGTCGTAGTCCGTGCCGTCCACCGTCATGCGCGCCGGGAGCTCCTCCTTGGTGAGCTCGTCGTGCGTGCCGATCAACTGCACGCGCGCGATGCGCGAGCGCAGGAAGGTCTCGTCCTCGGGCTTCATGTAGAAGTCGAAGATCGGGACCTCCGCCACGCTCGTGTCGATCGAGCTCGGCGCGGTGTGCAGCAGGCCGAGCAGGGAGTCCTTGACGGGCCGCCGCGCCAGGCGCACGAGCGAGCCCTTGTCCTTCTTCGTGATGTCGTAGAGCGCGAAGCGCTCGGCCAGGTCGGCGCCGAGCAGCAAGGCCGCCACCAGCGCGAACCACAGGAGGACTCGCCACCAGCAGAGGGGCGATTTCTCGGAAGTCGGTCGCATGGAGGGTCGCTTAGAGCACGTGGAAGTCGTCCATCACGTACACGCCGACCGTGCGCACGCCCCGCAGGCCGCGTAAGCGCGTCTGCAGTTGGCCCTGCTCGGCGGCGCCGCCCGTGCGCACGCGCCAGGCGAGCGTCTGTTGCTCGTTGCCCTCCAGGATGCGGTTGATCAACACCGGTTGGGCGCCCGCGCTCTTCAGGGCGGCCTCGAGATCGGCCATCGTGCCGTCCGAGCCGGTGCCGTCCGAGCCGCTCGCGTCGGCGGTGACGCGCACGATGGCCTCGTTGGACTCGGCGCGCCCGACGTTCATGCGCGTCAGCGCGAGCAGCAGCCCACACAGGAAGACGGTGAACAGGATCGCCTGGTAGTAGAAACCCGTCCCGCAGGCCATGCCCAGCGCCAGGGCCGCGAACACGAAGCCCACGTCGCGCGGATCCTTGATGGCGGTCCGGAAGCGCACGATCGAGAGCGCGCCCACCAAGCTGAAGGCGCGCGCGATCTCGTTCCCGATCACGAGCATGATCAGGGTCGTGCACGCGGCCAGCACGAACAGCGCCTGCAAGAAGGTCGCCGAGTAGATCGCCCCGCGGTGCGTGGCGCGATAGGTCTGCACCAGCGCGAGCACGAGCAACGTGCACAGCACCAGGCCCACCGCCAGGTTGAAGAGGTTGTCCACCAATCCGACCGGGTCGGCGGGTTGGAGCGAGGAGAACAGGCCGCGCTCCTCCTGCGGCGCGAGAGCCAGGAGCGAGGCGACGGGGACCAGAGCAGGCGGGAGAACGAGCGCTAGCACGTGGACAGGACCTTTCTGGAGAGTCCGAGGGTGTCGAGGGAGCGGACGTACTTGGAAATTGTCTCGGGCACGAGCCCAGCTTCGCGCACGAGCGCCGCGAGCCAGGCCGGCAGGGTCTGGCGCGCCTTGATCTCGAGCACGGCCCATTGGTCGGGCACGACCCGCCGCGTTTCGTCGTAGAGCCGTGCGTTCGTCATGGGCTCGCCGGGGAAGAGCGCGCGGATCGGCGAGTCCCAGGTCACGCGCAGGTCGCCGGCGGCGGAGACCAGCACCTCGCGTTGGTACCAGACCTGCACCGTGGGCACGAGGCGCAGGCTCTCGCGCGCGTGCAGGAACGAGGCACCCTCCGGCCCGAGCGCGTCCCACGTCGCGGGGCGCAGCGGGTCGATGCGCTCGCGCGGCACCTCGAGCCGGCGCTTCGCGATCAGGTTGCCGTCCTTGTGTTTGCCCTCGAGGAACCACGCCTGCGATGGGCCGAAGCTCCAGGCGTAGGTGCGCAGGCGCACCTTCATGCGGCGTTCGACACCGGCGAGTTTCTCGAGATAGAGCGGCAGGTTCTCGCCGTCGTAATAGAGCGAGAGCACCGGGTAGCCGCCGCCCGCGTCCACGAACTCGCCCGGCGCGAGGCGCGCCGAGAGTAGCGGCTGCAGCCAGAGGCGCGTGCGCAGGTCCACCAGGTACTTGAGCTCGAGGCGTGCGGACATGGTGAGCTCAGGAGCCGGGGCCCGCGAAGCGTGCCAGCGCGAGCGCGAGCGCGCGGCGCTCGGCCTCGTCCTCGCCGCGCGCATCGAGGA
>JABFRZ010000239.1 GCA_013140785.1 Planctomycetota bacterium
CCCGTCTGGTAGTCGCCGAGGCCCGGCTGCGCGCGCTGCGACCTCGCGCTCGCGCACCTCAACGCGCAGCCGGGCCTCGGCGACTACCAGACGGGCGTCCTGCCCGCGCAGCTCTCGGCTCCGGCCTGGGACGCGCTCCAGGACATCTTGTCCGAGCGCCCCGAGCCCGGGTCGGCGACGGCCCTGGAGGCGGCCAGCGAGCAGCGCGCCGAGTTGGACCAGCTGCGCGCGGAGGCTTACCGGGGGTTGGACCTCGTGCTGGCGCCTTCGCGCCACCTCATCGGTGAGCTCGAGCGCGGCGGCTTCGAGCGCGGGCGCATCGAGCACCAACCCCTGGGCTTCGACAACGACGACCTCGCGGGGCTGCCGAGCGTGCGCCCGGACCCAGGGCGTCCCGTGCGCTTCGCGTACTTGGGCGGCATGCCGAAGCACAAGGGCGTGCACGTGCTCCTGGACGCCTTCGCGCGCCTCGGGGGTCGCGCCGAGCTCTCGCTCTGGGGCGCTTCGAGCGATCGCGCCTACGTGGAGCTCTTGCGCCGCCGCTGTGGCGAAGTCGGAGCCCAGTGGCGCGGCCCGTACGGGCGCGCCGACGAGCGCGCGATCCTGGCCGGGATCGATGCGTTGGTCGTGCCCTCGATCTGGGTCGAGAACCAGCCGCTGGTCATCCACGAAGCCTTCTCGGCCGGCCGTCCGGTGCTGGCGAGCCACCTCGGAGCCATCCCGGAGTTCGTGCACGATGGCGTGAACGGGCTCCTGTTCGCGCCCGGCGATGCCGCGGACCTCGCGCGCGTTCTGGCGCGCTGCACCGACGAACCCGAGCTCTTGCCCACGCTCGCGCGCGGCATCGGTCCGGTCAAGGGCATGGACCAGGAGGTGCGCGAGCTCGTTCCGCGCTACGAGCGTCTCTTGGCGGCCCGACACGCGGCGCGTGTCGCGCTCGAGCTGCCCGAATCGCTAGCGGGTGCCATGGCGGATTTCGAGCGGCTCTCGGCCCTGCCGTCGCGTGAGCTGTTCACGCGCACCCTGGCCGGACTCGACGAGCTGCGCGCAGCCTGGAGTGCGGACCTCGGTCCGACCTCGGCCGTGGAGCTCCTGGCCGCGGGGCTCGGCGAGGGCTCCGAGGCCCAGGACCGGCTGCGCGAGGCGCGCAACGAGATCACCTGGTTGCGCGAGGGGCGCGAGGAGCTCGTGACCGTGTTCCAGGACCTCGAGCGCGTTCTCGGCGAGGCCGAGGGCGGGCGCCAGATCCAGGCCGAGCAGCTCGAATCCGCCGGGACGTACGTGCGCCAGAAGGAGGCCGAGGTCAGCCAGGCCCACGAGCGCATGCACGCGCTCGAGGGCGTCATCGCCGAGAAGAACCGCCACATCGGCGAGGTCGAGGGCCATCTGCACGAGGCCGGGCGCTATATCCGCCACAAGGACCAGGAGTACCTCGACCTCGAGGACCAGCTCAGGCAGGCGGGCGAGTACGCGCACGCCAAGGAGGGAGAGCTGCGGGCGGCGCTCGTGCACGCGCGCGAGAGAGAGGAGGAGCTGCGCAGCACGGGCGAATCCGCGCAAGGGCTGGCGGAGGATCTGCGCCGCGCGGACGAGACAGCGCGGGGCTTCGAGCGCGAGCTGCGCACGACCCAGGAAAGCGAGCGTGAGCTGGACCTCGGCGCGCGCACGGTGGGCGAGGTGGCGGTGATGGCGCTGCACGCCCAGGAGCGCGTGCTGAACCGCGCGCTGCGCCCGGTCCTCGAGCGCCTGCACGCGCTCATCGATCCGGAGGGCCGGCTCCAGCTCCCGGCCGAAGGGGCCTCGTTCGCCGAGCTGCTCGAGAACCTGGGCCTGGTGCGCGACGGGCTGGACGCGCTGGGCAAGGAGCTCGAATGGATGCGGCCGCAGCGAGCCGAGCTGCTGTGGTGCCGTGAACGCATGACACGCCTGCTCGCGCTCTACGAGAAGAGCTCGTTCGTGCGGCTGCTGCTCAAGCCCACCGCCTTGGGGGGCAAGCTGCGCAAGTGGAGCGAGGCCAACGCCCGCGAGGAGCCGCGCGCGTGACTCGGCCCGTCTCGGTGGTGATTCCTTCGCTCGACGACCTCGATCTCTTCGAGCGGCACTTGCCCGCGCTCTTGGCCGAGCTGGAGCGGCGCGCCGCGCGCGACGAGGTGTTGGTGGTGGACGATACCGGGCGCGACCTGCTGGCCGCCGCGCTGCGTGCGCGCTGGCCGGCGGTGCGCGTATTGGCCATGCCGCGGAATCGGGGCTTCGCGCGCGCCATGACCGCGGGCATCGAGGCCGCGCGACACGAGCTAGTGTTCGCCATGAATCCGGACGTGCTCGTGCGCCGCGGCTTCCTCGATCCGCTGGTGGCCTGCATTTCCGAGGAGGACGTGTGGGCGGTGGTCCCGCGCATCCTGCTCGGCGGCGACGAGCAGAAGGTCGAGTCGTGGGCTTTCCTGCGCGAGCGCAATGGCGTGCTCGAACTCGATCAACCATCCCTGAGGAGCACGGCCGATGCGCGCGCCCTGCGCCTGGCTCCGGTCGCCTTCGCCGTTGGCGGTGCCTGCCTCTACCGGCGCGCCGACTTCCTCGCGACCGGCTTCGACCCGCTGTACGAGCCCTTCTACTGGGAGGACATCGACTGGAGCTGGGTCGGATGGCGCAACGGCAAGCGCATCCTGTACCAGCCCGCCGCGGTGGTCGAGCACCAGCACCGCGGCACGATCGGCCGGCGCGTGCCCAAGGACTTCGTGCGCGCCATGGTCGAACGCAACCGGCTGCTGTTCAACTGGAAGCACATCGACGCGCCCGAGCTCCAGCGCCGGCACTTGGCGGCGCTCTACCGCCAGGCTCTCGACGCCTACCTCGAGGACCGGCGCGAGGATCTGTTGTGGCTCTCCTTCGCGCTCGAGCGGCTCCAGGCGGCGCTGGCCGCGCGCGCCGAGCTGCCTGTGGCGCGTCGCAACGTGCTGGAGATCCTGCGCGCCTCGCGCCCACCCGAGTAGCGTCGGCAAAGCGCACCGCTGAGACGCGCAAGACGCGGGAGGTTCTCTACTCCGCGAGGCTGCGCCTCTTCGCGCCTCAGCGTGCGCCCTGCTTCTTGCGCGCGTTCGAGCGCGCTCGAGTACTCAGGACCCGATCGTCATCAGGAACTCGCCGTTGATCTTGGTGCGCTTCATCTTCTGGAGCAGCATCTCCATGGCTTCGACCGGGTCCAGCTCGTTCAGGACCTTGCGCAGCATCCAGATGCGCTCGATCTCGCCCTCGGTGAAGAGCAGCTCTTCCTTGCGCGTGCCCGAGCGGTTGATGTCGATGGCCGGGTAGATGCGCCGGTCGGACAGGCGCCGGTCGAGCACCAGCTCCATGTTGCCGGTGCCCTTGAACTCCTCGAAGATCACCTCGTCCATGCGCGAGCCGGTCTCGATCAGGGCCGTGCCGAGGATCGTCAGCGAGCCGCCGTTCTCGATGTTGCGGGCCGAGCCGAAGAAGCGCTTCGGAAACTGCAGCGCGGTGGCCTCGAGGCCACCCGAGAGCAGCTTGCCGTTGGAGGGCGCCTCGTTGTTGGCCGAGCGCCCGAGGCGCGTGATCGAGTCCAGCAGGATAGCTACGTGGCGTCCGGCCTCGACCAGGCTGCGGGCCTTCTCCAGCACCATGTAGGCGACCCGCATGTGGCGCGCGGAGGACTCGTCGAAGGTCGAGCTGATGACCTCGTGCGTGCCGGCGGGCAGCGAGCGCTCGAAGTCGGTGACCTCCTCGGGGCGCTCGTCCACCAGCAGGATGATCAGGTGCACATCCGGTGCGTTCTCGACGATCGCGCGCGCGATCTGGTGCAGCAGCACGGTCTTGCCCGTGCGCGGCGGAGCCACGATCAGGCCGCGCTGGCCGCGCCCGAGCGGCGTGATCAGGTCGGCGATGCGCATCTCCAAGGGGTTCTCGCCGGCGCCCTCCAGGATCAGGCGCTTGTCCGGGTAGAGCGGCACGAGCTCCTTGAAGGGCGTGCGCGCGAGTGCAGCCTCGGGCTCGCCTCCATCCACGCTGGCGATTGCCTTCAGCGCGAAGTATTTCTCGCCCTCGCGCGGCAGGCGCAGCTCGCCTGCCACCGTCATGCCCGTGCGCAGGCCGAAGCGTTGCACCTGAGAAGGCGGCAGAAACACGTCCTCCTCGCTGGCAAGGTAGGAGTTGTTCGCTTCGCGCAGGAAGGCGTGGTTGTCGGGCGTGACTTCGAGCAGGCCGGTCACGACCACGGGTAGGTGGCGGTTGAGGCGCTGGAGCGTGATGTTCCAGACGAAGTCGCGCCGGCGGCGCATGGGCTCGGGCGTCTCGACCTTCTCCTTGGCGGCGATCTCGGCCAGATCGGCGAGCGTGGCGCGCATCAACTCGCCGTAGTCTGCGGGCTTCTGCTTGGTCTTCTTGGTAGCGGGCGGGAGGGCCGATTCGAGCTGTTCGATCTCGCTCTCCGAGAGGTCCGCCGGTAGCGCGGCGCTGTCCACGCGAACCTCCTCGAGCACGGCCGTGGCGTAGCCGCCGC
>JABFRZ010000267.1 GCA_013140785.1 Planctomycetota bacterium
GAGCGCCGCGGCGCCGAGGCACATCGCGGGGAGGACGAAGAGCTTGGCTTGGTTGTTCATGGGGGGTGAGCTCCTTGTGACTAGCGGTTCTTCAGGAGCCGCACCGCGGACTCGAGGTGTTCGATGCGCTGGTTGGCGCGGATCGCATAGCCTTCGCCGCGCCCGAGCACGGCCGCGCCGCGCGGGCCTTCGACCACGCGGTACAGACCCCCGTGAGCAGCCACGAGCGCGTTGGCCGCCATGCCGGAGCCCATGTCGTCGCTCCAGCGATAGAACGCGACCACGCGGCGTCCGACCTTGACTTCATCCGCGGCCGGGGCCTCGGAGTTGAACACGCCCTCGGTCTCGCTCTGGAAGCCGCCGCGGAAGGTCACGTCCACCGTGATGGGCTGACCGCTCGCGAGAGCGCGGCCTTGGATGGTGAGCGTGGTGTAGTAGGACTCGCCATCTCTGGCGCTTTCCACGCGCGTGACGCGCGACGCCAGGATCTGCCCGTGGACCGCCTGGTCGGCCGTCTGGACCATCTCCTCGAGGGTGAAGCTCTTGATCTGGGCCACGGACGCGGCGGCGAAGGCTCCGAGCAGGAGCGCCGGGCACCAAAGACGGGGAATCGTTCTCATGGATCGCGGGGCGGGGGGACTGAGGGACAACACAGGAACAGGGGGACAACGCCGGAACAGGCCGGAGCGCAACAGAGCCCTGTCCTGGGGGGTCAGGAGGGATCTCTTGGGGGCCGAAACGGGCTCCCGACACCAGCAGACCGCCGACGCCAGGGGGAGTTGGGGTCGAGCGGCCGACAATTCAATCACCGCACCCGCTCCTTGTGTTCCCCCAGTTGTGGGATTCCCGAGGCTCGCAGCCTGTCGGAGTGCAGCGTCGCGCTAGGAAAGCCATGCTCAGTGGCCAGGAAGGCCACCTCTAGCTTCTTTCCGTCGCGCTCCTTGCATCGCCGCAGACGCCTTGCCTCGCGACGGGACTACTCCGACAGGCTGCGAGGCGTGCCTAGTGGCCTTCGGCCTCCGGAACGGGCAGCCCGAGGGCTCGCAGCAGTTCGGGGTCGGTGGGGTAGTCGTCCAGGACGTGCTCGAGCCATTCTCGTCCGCGTTCGTCTCCCAAGCGCGTGAGGGTCAGCCCGAGCGCGCGTTCGACGTCCGGCCGTCCGGGCTGCAGCGCCAGAGCCTGCTCCAGGAACCCGACGGCGCTGACGGCATCACCGTTCTCCTCGGCGCAGCGCGCGGACTCGAGCAGGAGCTCGATGTCGAGTGGCCGGGCCGTGCGCGCCCGGGCCAGGAAGCGCAGGGCCGTTTTGGGTTCGAGCAACTCCTGGTAGGCGCGCGCCACGGCTCGGTCGAGCTCCGGCCACGGCGCGAAGCGCTCGGCGATCGGCTCGACGTAGACCAGCAGGTGCTCGGGCTCGCGCTTCTCGGCCAGCAGCCAGGCCAGCGACTCCCACAGCTCGCGCGCGAAGGCGTCGAGCTCTCCGTGGGAGGGCACGGCCGAGAAGAAGGCCCGCAGCGCGTCCTCATCGAGCTCGATCTGTTGCGCACGCGACTCGCCCGGCGACGACAGCTTCTGCGCGTGAAAGTGCAGGGCGAGCCCGCTGGCGAGAGCGGGCGTGGTCGTTGAGGTCATGCTGCTGGCCCAGGCGTCCTCGAGCCGGAACTTGCGCAGCTGCGGCATTCTCGCGAGGAAACCGAGCGGGCTCGGGCCGGCCAGGCTCGCGACTTCGAAGCGCGGACCGACCTCGGCGAGCGCTTCCCGCGCCGGGCCGCGCACGAGTCCGAGCGCCAGCCATTCGAGCCGCTCCACGTCGAGCAACAAGGGCGCGAGCTCCGCGCCGCGCGGTCCGCGTGAGTCGGCCTCCACCCATGCGACGCCCACCGTCTCGCCAGCGAGTTCGAGCGCGCTGAGGCGCGGGGCGTCCACACTGCCCCAGATCTCGTGCGACTCGCTCTTCCAGGTCACGATCGGGCCGCGGATCGCCGGCGCGACGACCCAGTCGTACTCGCCGTCGGCCAGGCGCGCGCGCGCCCCGCCGGGTTCGACGATCGCGCCGCCGGGCGGCTCCTCGCCGCGGAACAGGAGCGCCTCCACGGCGGGCATCGCGGCGTGCCAGGGCGCGCTCCGATCAGGGGCGGTGACGCCGAGCGAGCGCAGGACGCGCATGCGCGCCGGCGTGAGCTGGCCGATCAGGAGCACGCGCGCGTGCGCGCGCTGCGCCTCGGGCAAGAGCGCCCAGGCGCTGCGCAGACGGCGCTCGTCCGCGGCCTCTTCGAGGCGCAGTGGAGTCAGGCGCTTGCGGTCGAGGGTCAGGGTGCTCGTCCCGTCGCGGGCGCGTTCGACCGTCAGGAGCCCTTCGGCCGTGGACCACACGAGCTCGGGCACGACCTGGTTGACCGACCAGGGCGAGAAGCTCCACAGCACTTCGTGGGGCCGGATCCAGGGAACGAGGGCCGCGATCAGCGCGGTCGCGAGCGTCGCCAGCCGCCCGCGCGCGAGACCGAAGGCGAGAGTCGCCACCCCGACCGCGGCCAGCGTTGCGCCGGCGACCAGCAGCTCCCAAGCGAAGGCCGCCTGGCGTGCCTCGTCGAGGCCGAGCGGCTGGGCGTGGGCGCGGATCAAGCTCGGCAGCAGCACGAGTCCAGCGGCCGCGCCGACCAGGGCGTGCGCCAGGCGCGCCACGTTGCGCGCCGCTCCGAGCGTCGCCCCGAGCACGAAGGCGGGCACGACCAGCGTCGCGGCCGAGAGCAGCGCGGTCGTCCACAGGGTCCCGATCGAGGCGCCGTCGAGGGCCGGGATGCCGGACAACCCGAGTGCTCCGCCCAGCCTCGAGTCCAGTGCACGCAACCAGCCGAACGAAGCATCCAGCCGACGCAAGTAGCCGTGCAAGCCGGCCGGCGTCAGCTGCGCCAGGAACACGAGCCCCGCGAGGGTGGTCGCGCTGCCGAGCGCCAGGCCCGCGGCGAAGCGCGCGCGCTCGTTGCCGAGTTTCGCGAGCAACGGCCCGAAGGCCGCCGCCGCGAGTGCGAGCAAGAGCAGGAACACGCTCCCGACGAGCGCGTCGTCGGCGCTCGTCGCCATCGTGAAGAGGCGCATCTCGTGCGCCAGGCTCTCGAGCGTCAGGGCGCAACCGAGGCCTACTAGAACGAGGCCCAGGCGCTCGCTGCGCGCGAGGGTCTCCGGCGCGCCTCCGGCCTCTGGCGCACGCCGGCCGGCCAGGACGCGCAGCAGCATCGTTCCAGCCACGAGCAAGAGGGCGTATCCCGCGCGGCCCCCGGGCGTGACGTCGAGCACGAGGCCGTGCAGTGCGTAGCCGGCGCACACTGCCGCCATCCAGCTCGCGCTCGCGCCCGCGCGCCAGACGGGACGCGCCGGATCCAGCGAGAGCGCGATGGCCAGCAGGGCTGCGGCGCGAAACAGCGCCGCGGTCGAGCCCTGGACCGCAGCGAGCTGCGTCCAGTCGAGCCCGAGCGGTGCGCGCAAGCCGGAAAGCAGGGCTCCGGCGACGAGGCCGTGCGCCAAGCGGCGCAACCACGGGAAACGGTCCATGCAGGGGCGCTGAGCGAGCGCGTCGCGCGCGGGCCAGAGTACGCGACATTGGGGTTCGGCTCCAACCCTCGAGCCGGCGGCGCGGCGGGCGACAATTGGCGAATCCACGCGGATCGGCGAGGCTAGTGTCCCGTCTCGCAAGTTCCTGGAACAAGGATGCGCGCTGGATCGCCGCTGGCTGCGTTGCGCCTCCTCCCTAGTATCACAGCGGATACGCGTCGTCGGCGACGTCTTGCCAGGAGCAACGATCCAATCACACCTCCCTGTCCCAGGGACTTGCGAGACGGGACACTAGTCGCGCACTTGAAGCGCGCCCCTTCCACGTCCGCGACCGTCGGGGGCGCGTTGCGCGCGCGCGCGGAGCTGCACGCCGAGCTCGGGCGGTGGTTCCAGGAGGAGCGGCGCGATCTGCCCTGGCGGCGCACGCGCGACCCGTACGCGATCTGGATCAGCGAGGCGATGCTGCAACAGACGCGCGTCGAGACGGTCGTGCCGTTCTACACGCGCTTCCTCGCGCGCCTGCCCGACGTGCGCGCCCTTGCCCGGGCAGAGGAATCCGAAGTGCTGGCGCTGTGGAGCGGGCTCGGCTACTACACACGCGCACGCGCGCTGCGCGCGGCGGCGCGGGCGATCGTGGCGCGGCACGCGGGGGTCTTGCCTACCACGCGAGCCGAGTGGCTGCTCCTGCCTGGCGTCGGTCCGTACACAGCGGGGGCGGTGCTCTCGATCGCCTTCTCGGCCAGCGAACCGCTGGTGGACGGCAACGTGCAGCGCGTCTTCGCGCGCTGGTTTGCGCTGGAGGACGCGCAGGGCTCCCACGCTCTGGTGCAGCGTTGCTGGGAGCTCGCGCGCGTGCTCGTGCCGGAGGCCGGAGGGAGGCTCGATCCCGGCGCCTGGAACCAGGCGCTGATGGAGCTCGGCGCGCGCGTGTGCCGCGCGCGCGCGCCGGACTGTGAGCA
>JABFRZ010000073.1 GCA_013140785.1 Planctomycetota bacterium
TTGTAGACCGCACTCGCGGGCGCGAGCTCTTGCAGGAACCACAGGCCGCGCTGGTTGGGCGCGAGCGGAACGGGCCCCGCGCCGCGCGCCTGTCGCACGGGTCTGGCAGACGGCGCGCCCGCGCGGCGCGCCGTCTCCAGCGCGCGCGCGAGGTTGGCGAGAGTGCGCTCCCGGAAGAGCGTTGCCAGCGGCAGCTGCACTCCGAGGTGCTTCTTGACGCGCGCGCTGAGGATCGTGGCCGCCAGCGAATGCCCGCCGAGCGCGAAGAAGTCGTCGTCACGTCCGACGCTTTCGAGCTTCAGGAGCTCGCACCACAGCGTGGCCAGCAGCTCTTCGCTCGCGCCGCGCGGGGGTTCCCGGCGCGTGGGTACGAGCAGGGCTTCCGGAGCGGGCAGGCGCGCGCGGTCGATCTTTCCACCGGGCGTGATCGGGAGCTCGTCGAGCAGCACGATCGCCGACGGTCGCATGTACTCGGGCAGGCGCTCGGCGAGGTGCGCCGCGAGCGCGCTCGGGCTGGGCCGTTCGGTGCTCTCGCCCGGCTCTTCGCCCGCGTGGCGCCGTGCGCTGGGGACGACGTAGGCCACCAAGCGCTTCGCGCCCGGCACGTCCTCGCGCGCCACGACCAGCGCGCAGCCAACGAGCGCGTGCTCGCCGAGGCGCGCCTCGATCTCGCCCAGCTCGATGCGGTGTCCACGGATCTTGAGCTGGTCGTCACGGCGCCCGAGGAACTCGAGCAGGCCCGCACCCGCCTCGTTGCGCCAGCGCACCAGGTCGCCGGTGCGATAGAGCGTGCCGCCGCCGAAGGGGTCGGCGACGAAGCGTTCGCGTGTGAGGTCTGGACGCTTCCAGTAGCCGAGCGCGATCGATGGGCCGCCGACGTAGAGCTCGCCCGTGACGCCCACCGGAACCGCTCGGAGGCGCTCGTCGAGCACACGTACGAGCGTGTTGCCGATGGGCGCGCCGATCGGGACCGCCGTGAGACCGGGCGGCAGCTCGGCCGGAACCGACCACGTGCTCGCGATCACGGTGGCTTCGGTGGGGCCATAGCAGTTGGCCAGCACGAGCCCCGGACAGCGCTCGCGGGCGCGCTGGAGGTGCGCCAGCGACAGGGCCTCACCGCCGGTCGCGACTTGTCGCAAGCGCGTGAGCGTCTCGGGCGCCTCGTCCACCAGCGCATGGAACAGCGCCGTGGTGAGGAACAGTGTCTCGATGTCGTGCTCGGCCACGGCGCGCGCCAGGCCGTCGAGCGTGGGCGTGCGCTCGGGGTGCAAGACGAGCGTGCCGCCGCCCACGAGCGGGCCCCAGATGTCGAGCACCGCCGCGTCGAACGACTCCGGGGCGACGTGCAGCATGCGCACGCGCGCGTCGAAGGCGAGCCAGGGCACGCCGCCGCTCGTGCCCGGGAGGAACAGGCGCAGCACCCCGCGATGCGGACAAGCGACACCCTTGGGCGTGCCAGTCGAGCCCGAGGTGTAGATCAGGTAGGCCGGATCGTCCGGGCCGGCGAGCGGCGCCAGGCGCGCCGCCGAGAGCCGTTCCAAGGCCGCGCGCTCGTGCTCGATCCGCAACAGGTCGATGCCCGCCGCGGGCAGTTGCGCGTCCAGCGTTTCGTCGCCGATCAGGATGCGCGCGCCCGAATCCTGCAGCATGAAGCGCAGGCGCTCGACCCCAACTACCCGGCCGAGCGCCTGCGCTTCATGCTGCAGGATTCGGGCGCGCGCGCCGCCTGCTCGGCCACGGCGGCGTGGAGCGTGGACTCGCAACCGGGGACGTTCGGCCCCTGGGCCCAGCGCCGCAAGAGCTCGAGCTCGCCGGCGCCCACCAGCTCGAGCTCGTCCACGCGCGCGTGCGGATTCGCGGCCAGCGCGCGCAGCAGCACCTCGAAGCGCTCGAGCAGGAGGTCGATCGTGCTCGGGTCGAACAGATCGGTGCGGAACTCGGCCGAGAGCGAGAAGCCGCTCGCGTCGAGCGCCGTGTAGACGGCCAGATCCACTTTCGAGGTGCCGCTGTGGAGCTGGTCTTCGGGGATCAGGCGTCCGCTCGAGAGGCCGGCGAGGTGCAGCTCCTCGGCCAGGCCGGCGCGGTGGTCGAACATCACGTCGAACAGCGGCGCGCGCGACGGATCGCGCGCAGGCTGCACGCGCTCTAGCACGCGTTCGAAGGGCGCCGCGCCGTGAGCTTGGGCCTCGAGCGCGGTGTCCTTCACGCGCGCCAGCAGTTCGACGAAGCTGAGCGAGCCCTCGCAGCGGGTGCGCAGCGCCAGGGTGTTCACCAGGAACCCGGGCAAGCGTTCGAGTTCGCTGCGCTCGCGCAGGCCGAGCGGGATCCCGACCACCAGGTCGTGCTGGCCGGTGAGGCGCGCGAGCAGCGCGTGGAAGGCCGCCAGGAAGAGCTGGAACGGTGTCGCCTGGTGGGCGCGCGCGAGCTCGCTCAGCGAGGCGCCGAGGCTCGGCTCCATGCGCCGCGTGCGCCAGTCGCCGTGCACGCTCCATTGCGCGGGCCGCGGGCGGTCACTGGGGAGTTCGAGCGGAGCCAACGGACCGCGCAAACGCTCGGCGAAATAGTCCAAGGCCGACCTGGCCTCGGCGCTCTCGGCCCGCGCGCGCTGCCACACGGCGTAGTCGCCGTGTTGCAACTCGGGCTCGACCAGACTGAGCGGCCGTCCGCTGCGCTCGGCCGCGTAGTGCTCGGCCAGCTCGTCGCACAGGATGCGCATCGTGGCGCCGTCGCACACGATGTGGTGGAACGCGAGCAGGAAGACGTGCTCCTCGGCCGAGAGTCGCCACAGCGCGGCGCGCAGCGGCGGACCCTGGGCCAGGTCGAAGGGGCGGCGGAACTCTGCGCGTGCGAGCGCGAGGGCGCGGGCGTAGCGCTGCGAGCTGGGCAAGGCACCCAGATCCACGGGGACGAGCGGGAGCTCGAGCGTCGCGAGCGTGTGTTGCTCGACGCGCTCGTCCACCTGCACGAAGCGCGCGCGCAGGATGTCGTGACGCTGGAGCAGATCGTCCAGCGCGCGCCGCAGCGCGACGATATCGAGCGGGCCGACCAGGTGCGCCGCCAGCGGCACGTGGTAGAGCGGCGAGGGCGCGAGCACCTGCTCGGCCAGCCACAGCCGCTCCTGGCTGGTGGACAGCTGGCACGGCCCGCCGCTCTCGGTCCGGCGCGTGATGGGCGCATCCCGGCCCGCCCCGAGCCCCGTTTGGGCCAGGGTCTCTGCGAGCTTCTTGCGGGCGGCGGCCGAGAAGCGCGGCGCGGCCTTCTTGGAGCGTTCGGGCATGCGGGGAGCGATGCCCTGCGCGACGGCGCGGCAGGGCTGGGGGCGTCGAGAAGATCGACATCCGCAGCCCGTTTCCTGAGACCCCGAGAAGAAAGCGCCGGGTCGCGCTCAGCCTGCAGACTCGGATCCCGCCAGGACCTGCGCGCGCGCGCGCGCTATGGCCTCAGGCGAGACGCGCCGCAGGTCGGAGGTCACGCCGACCTTCTCCATCGTCCACACGAACCACTTGGTGGGATCGAAGTGGTACCAGCGCACGCCGTTGCGGTAGTCCGTCTGGAAGCGGTGGTGAAAGTTGTGGTAGCCCTCGCCCATCGAGATCAGCGCAGTCACCACGCTGTCACGCGCCGAGTTGGCGGTCGAGTAGGGCTGGGTCCCGATCCAGTGCGCGAAGGAGTTGATCGCGAAGGTCGCGTGCCAGAGTGCCACCAGGCGCAGGAAGCCTACGACCAGGAGTGCGCCGATCGGATCACCCCACAGGAAGCCCAGCCCGAGCGGCACCAGCCCGCTGAAGAGCACGGCCAGAGCGACATAGTGCTTGTCCTGCCACACGATCAGCGGATCGGAGGACAGATCCTTCACGCTGCGCGTGTCGATCTCCCTGGGATCGCGGTAGAGCACCCAGCCGATGTGCGCCCACCAGAAACCGCGGGTGATGTTGTACGGGTCTTCGTCCTTGTCGGTCTTCGCGTGGTGGACACGGTGGTCGGCCGACCACTTCAGGGCCGAGTTCTGCACGGCCGCGGCGCCGAACACCAGATAGAAGAGCCGCAGCACCGGGTGCGCCTTGTAGGTCGGGTGCGCGAACAGGCGGTGGTAGCCGCCCGTGATCGACACGCCGCACAGCGCGAACCAGAGGAAGCCGAGCCCGATGGTCCAGGGCGAGGCTTGCACGAGCGCGAGCCAGAGAAGCGCGGCCGCGGCCAAGGCGTGGCCGAGAGCCAGGAAGACGAGGTTGGTCCAGTCGAGGCGCTGTGCCATCAAAGGTGCTGGCCAGGGACTTGGGGGGAGAAGAATCCCGTTGCGGGTCAATCGGTACGATCCCCGGAGGGCTTGAGAGCGCCGACCTCCGGCCCCGAGCGGGGACCTGCAGGCACGCCGAGGTAGGGGAAATCACCGGAGGCATCCCCTCAGCCTGCGCGTGGCGCAGGGGAAAGGCCGTGGATCGCGGGCACGAACCGCTCGCGATCCACGGCCCGTGAGCGACTACCAGC
>JABFRZ010000684.1 GCA_013140785.1 Planctomycetota bacterium
GCTGCTGAAGGAGCCCACCAAGAAGCCGCTGGTGGTGCACTTCCACTCGTGCGAGGCCGAGCGCCGCGGGCCGCGGGCCTCGCGCGATGCGCGCGCAGTCGAGCAAGCCGCGCTGGACGCGGCCGAGCGCGTGCTATGTGTCTCCGAGGCGAGCGCGCGCACGCTGCGCGCACACTACGCGCTCGAGTACGCCAAGGTGCGCGTCCTGCACAACGCCTTCACGCCCCTCGACCCGGGCAAGCCAAGTCCCGAGCACGACGCTCCGGTCGTGCTCTACCTCGGACGTCTGAGCGAGCAGAAGAGCCCGGACATCTTTCTCGCGGCCGCGGCGCGCGTGCGCGCGCGGCACCCGTCCGCGCGCTTCGTGCTGGCGGGCGAGGGCGAGCTCTACCCCGAGCTGGTGGAGCTCGCGCGCGAGCTGGAGCTCACGGAGCACGTGACCTTCACCGGCTTCGTCTCGGGCGAGGAGCTGGCGCGCACCTACGCCGCGGCCGACGTGTACGTCTTGTCCTCGAGCTCGGAGCCCTTCGGGATCAGCGCACTCGAGGCGCTCTCGCTGGGCGTGCCGACCATCGTCCCGCACGCCGCGGGCGTGACCGAAGTGGTGCGCAGCGTGCTGCGCTTCGAGCCCGGCGACGCCGGCGAACTGGCCGACAAGATCGTTTCCCTGCTCGAGCGGCCTGCGTTGCGCCGGCAGCTCTCCGCGGCCGGCCTGCGCGAGGTCAAGAAGCTGCGCTGGGAGCGCCCGGCGCGCGCGCTGCGCGGCATCTACGACGAGCTCGTCCCCCACGTCAGCGCGGGGACCGCGCCATGACCGCGATCGTGTTCTACTTCCAGGTGCACCAGCCCAACCGGCTGAACCGCCTGCGTTTCGAGGACGTGGGCGCGGGCCGCGAGTACTTCGACGACACCCTCAACAAGCTGATCGCCGAGCGCGTGGCCGAACGCTGCTACCTGGCCATGAACGAGCTCATCGGCGAGGTCATCGCCGACACGGGCGGGCGCTTCCGTTGCTCGTTCGCGCTGTCGGGGACCTTGCTCACGCAGCTCGAGCGCTGGGCCCCGAAGGCGCTCGACAGCTTCGCGGCCTTGGCGCGCACCGGCGCGGTCGAGTTCGTGTGCGAGACGGGCTACCACTCGCTGGCCGCGGTCGGGAAGCCCGCAGGCGACATGCAGGAGTTCGTGGACCAGGTCGAGGAGCAGCAGAAGCGCCTGAAGGAGTTGTTCGGCCTGGCGCCCACGACCTTTCGCAACACCGAGCTGATCCTCGACAACCGCATCGCGAAGACGGTCGAGGACCTCGGCTTCGATTGTCTGCTGGGCGAGGGCGTGGACCGCTTGCTCGAGTGGCGCAGCCCGCGCCGCGTCTACCGGCCGAAGGGCTGCACGCGGCTCAAGTTGCTGTTGCGCGACTACCTCTTCTCCGACGACATCGCCTTCCGCTTCAGCAATCGGCAGTGGCCCGAGTACCCGCTGCGGGCCGAGCGCTACGCCGAGTGGCTGCACCGCGCCGATCCGGAGGACGCCTTCATCGGACTGTTCATGGACTACGAGACCTTCGGCGAGCACCAGAACAAGTCGACCGGCATCCTCGAGTTCATGCGCCACCTGCCGCGCTTCGTGCTCGCGGACGAGCGCTTTTCGTTCCGCACTCCGGCCGAGGTCGCGGCCAGCCACGAGCCCGTTGCCGAGCTCGACATCCCGCACACGATCTCCTGGGCCGACAAGGAGCGCGACCTCTCGGCCTGGCTCGAGAACGACCTGCAGAAAGACGCCCACGCGCGCCTGTACCAGCTGTTGCCGCGCGCGCGCGCGGCGGCGGCGTCCGGGCGGCCCGAGTTCCTGGCGCTATGGCGCAAGCTCTCGACCTCGGACCACGTCTACTACATGAGCACCAAGTGGCACTCCGACGGCGACGTGCACGAATACTTCACGCCGTACGACTCGCCGCACGACTCTTTCATCATCTTCATGCACGTCCTGGACGATCTATCTGCACGCATCGACGACGCCCTGGCGGGCGGCAGGACGCTCGGAAGACACTCGAACACAAAGAAAAAAAGGACCGCAACGTGACGAGCGCGCACACGCTGTTCGAGGTCAGCTGGGAAGTCTGCAACAAGGTCGGCGGCATCCACACCGTCGTCTCCACCAAGGCGAGCAGCCTGGTCGCGCGCCTGGGCGACGACTACGTGGCGGTCGGGCCCTGGCTGCTCTCGACCTCGGACAAGCACCTGGAGTTCGAGGAGGAGCGCGGCTTCGCGGCCTTCTGCGAGTCCTGCCGCGGGATGGGCATCCCGGTGCGCGTCGGCCGCTGGCTCATCCCCGGACGCCCGCGCACGATCCTGATCGAGTTCTCCAAGCTGTACGAGAAGAAGGACGGGGTCCTCACCAAGCTTTGGGAAGACTTCAAGGTGGACTCGATCCACGGTGGCTGGGACTACGTCGAGCCGGTCCTGTTCGGGCACGCGGCCGGGCTCGTGATCGAGCGTTGGTGGGAGGAGTACCTCGCACCCGACTACAAGCGCGCGCTGGTCAACGCGCACGAGTGGATGACGGCCTCGGCCCTCCTGTACCTCAGGAAGAAGGTGCCCAGCGCCGGCACGATCTTCACCACGCACGCCACCGTGCTCGGGCGCACGCTGTCCTCGAACGGCCAGTCGCCCGACGACGGCCTGGGCGAGCAGACGACGGCGGGCCTGGCCAAGCAGTTCAACGTGGTCGCCAAGCACTCGCTCGAGAGCGTGGCCGCGCGCGAGGCCGACGTGTTCACGACGGTCAGCGAGATCACGGCCAAGGAAGCCACGACCCTGCTCGGGCGCACGCCCGCGCCGCTGACCACCAACGGCCTCGACATGGGCGTGATCGACGCGTTGGCCGGTCCGACCGCGCGCGAGGAGGCGCGGCGCATCTTGCTCGACACGGCCTCGCGCTTCTTCGGCGAGGACGTGAACGACGCGGCCCTGCTGGCGGTGTCGGGCCGCTACGAGTTCCACAACAAGGGCATCGACGTCTTGCTGGACGCCATGGCGCGCCTCGACAAGCGTCAGGGCCGGCGCATCGTGCTGTTCGTGCTGGTGCCGGCCGGCAACTCGGGCGTGCGCAGCGAGTACCTCGAGCGCCGCGAGCGCGCGCTGGACGAGCTCGAGGGACCGCTCGGGATCTCGACCCACAACCTGTTCGACCCCGAGCACGACCCCGTGCACGAGCACTGCGCTCGTCTCGGCCTCACGAATTCCGGCGACGCGCGCGTGCGCGTGATCCAGGTCCCGATCTACCTCTCGGCCACCGACGGGTTCTGGAACTTGCCCTACCAGGCCGTGCTGCGCGCCTTCGACCTCACGTGCTTCCCCTCGTACTACGAGCCGTGGGGCTACACGCCCCAGGAGAGTCTGGCCGTGGGCGTGCCCACGATCACCAGCGACTATGCCGGCTTCGGACGTTGGGCGAAGAGCGCCGGCCTCGGAGCGCAGCACGGAGTCACGGTGATCGAGCGCGTACACGTGCGCCACGAGGACGTGGTCGAGAAGCTCGCGGGCGAGATCGAGCGCCACCTGGCAGAGACGAAGAGCGCGCGTGAGCTCGAAGGCATCTGCCGCGAGACGGCCCAGCGCTCGACCTGGGCCAAGTTCCTGCCGCGCTACGACGAGGCTTACCAGAAGGCGCTGGACGAGGTGCAGAAGCGCCTCGAAGCCGGCGTGCTGCAGACGCGCAGGCCCAAGCTACCGCTCACGGTCAAGCCCGCGCCCGAGGGCAAGCGCCCACACCTGTTCCACTTCGACGTCTCGGCCACGCTGCCCGAGTCGCTGCGCGGGCTGCTGCGCCTGGCACGCAACCTGTGGTGGAGCTGGGACCACGAGGCCACCGCGCTGTTCGAGGAGCTCTCGCCGCTCTCGTGGGAGGCCTGCGCTCACAACCCCGTCACCTTCCTGCAGCGTGTCTACCCCGAGGATGTGGCCGCGCGCGCCGCCGACGCCGGCTACGTGGCGCGCCTCGGGCGCGTGCTCGCGCGCTTCGACGCATACATGAGCGCGCCCTTCGAGCCCGCGCGCTGGCCCGCGGGCGGCGTGAGCGAAGCCGGCAACTCGCCGCCGTCGCCGACGCACCCGGTGGCGTACTTCTGCGCCGAATTCGGCATCCACGAGTCGCTGCGCATCTACAGCGGTGGCCTGGGCGTACTCGCGGGCGACCACCTGAAGTCCGCCAGCGACCTCGGCCTCCCGCTCGTCGCCGTGGGCCTCTTCTACCGCATGGGCTACACCAGCCAGCGCATCGGGCCCGGCGGCGAGCAGCTCGCCGCCGACGTCGAGAACGACCCGCGCTGCCTGCCGCTCGAGCCCGTCAAGGACGAGACCGGCAACGCGCTCACGATCGAGCTGCCGCTGCCCGGCCGCAAGCTCCTGGTGCAGGCCTGGCGCGCGCGCATCGGGCGCGTGAACTTGTACCTGCTCGACGCCAACCGGCCCGAGAACCGGCCCGAGGACCG
>JABFRZ010000221.1 GCA_013140785.1 Planctomycetota bacterium
ATCAGGAGCGCTCGTGCTGAGGCTGCCGCAGTTCGAGCTGACCGAGCCGGCCACCCTGGCCGAGGCTTGCGCGCTACTCGCCGAGCACGGCGACCAGGCGCAGCTCATCGCCGGCGGCACCGACCTCCTGCCCAACATGAAGCACGAGCTCTTCACGCCGCGGGTCGTGATCTCGTTGGCGAAACTGCGCGAGCTGCACGGCCTCTGCGTGGAGTCCGACGGGACGCTCGTGCTCGGCGCGATGACCTCGCTGGACACACTCGCGCACGACGAGCGCGTGCGCGCGCGCGCGCCGGCCCTGGCGCAGGCGGCCGGACTCGTGGCCGGTCCGCAGCTCCGGCGCATGGGCACGCTGGGCGGCAACGTGATGCTCGACACGCGCTGCCAGTGGTACAACCAGACCTACTTCTGGCGCTCGGCCCTGGGCTTCTGCCTCAAGAAGGACGGCAGCGCTTGCCACGTCGTCGCGGGCGGAGCGAAGTGCGTGGCCGCCGCCAGCAACGACACCGCGCCGGCGCTGATGAGCCTGGATGCGATGCTCGTGTTCCAGGGCGGCGCGGGGTTCCATGGCGGCCCAGGGCGCCGCACGCTCGCGATCGACGAGCTGTACACCGCGGACGGGATCCACAACAAGAGCTCGCGCGCCGAGATCCTGGTGGAGGTGCGCGTCCCGCCAGTTCCGCCCGGCCACCGCGGGGCCTACGGCAAGCTGCGCGAGCGCGGCTCGATCGACTTCCCGCTGCTCGGCCTGGCCGCGCGCGTGGACCTGTCGCCAGCGGGCGAGGTCGTCGCGGCCGCACTGTGCGCGGTGGCTCTGCAGGCCCGGCCGCTGCGCCTCCAGAAAGCGATTCGCCCTCTGCTGGGCACGCGTCCGGGGACGCCTGCCTTCCGGAGCGCGCTCGAGAGTGCCGGGGAGCTCGCCAGGAAGCAGTGCCACCCGCTCGCCAACATCCCCGGCGACCCCGACTACCGGCGCGAGATGGTGCCGGTCTACGTGCGCCGCACGCTCACCGCCGCGGTCGAGGGCACCGGCCCGGTCCACCACATCTGATCCGTCCGCTCGCCCGTCGCGGAAGACAATTTTGGCGAGGAGACCTTCGGGCTCCGGGGGCGCTCCGACCGATAGGGCGAGTCTCCCCATGGGATCCCTGGACCCCAAAGAGACGCCCCCGAATTCGGCCCGGAAGGGGGCGGCTCCGGACACCCTCGCGCGCCTCGTTCTGCGCTGCCGCGAGCTCTCGAACGCGCTCGATCAGGACCTGCCGCGCCTGCCCACGCGCGAGGAGACGCCCTTCCTGTATGGCCAGCTCGACGACGTGCTGCAGCGCCTGCAGGCGAACCTGCGCCAGCTGAGCGGGGCCGACACGACCGCGAGCGAGAAGGGCGCGGGCTTCCTGCGCCGGCTGGCCGGCAAGAAGACGCGTGAGCAACCGCGCAAGAGCGAGCCGCGCTACGACCTGCAGGGCAACGCCTGGACGATCCCGGTGACCGAGCTGGTCGGCTTCCTCTCGCACTCCGGCAAGTCGGGCCTCCTGTGGGTCACCTCGCCCACCGAGACCTTCGTACTCGAGTTCGCGCGCGGAAACCTGGTGCACGCCACGAGCAACGCGCCGCCGGTCGCCTTCCGCCTGGGCGAGATCCTGCTGGCCCAGGGCCTGCTCAGCGCTGCCGACTTGGCCGAGGTGATCGACTTCGCCAAGGCCGCCGACGACCTGCTCGGCAGCTACCTCTTGCGCACCGGGCGCCTGCAGCACTCTGACCTCCAGCGCGCGTTGGCCGTGCAGGTGCAGCAGCTCTTCCACCGCCTGATGGACGCGGAGAACGCGCTCTACCGCTTCCAGGAAGGCGCGCAGCTCCTGCGCAGCCAGAGCCTGGAGGTGAACATCACCCAGCTCCTCTTGGAAAGCGCGCGCAAGAAGGACGAGGAGCGCCAGGAGGCGGACCGACACGCGCCTCCGGCCCTGGATCTCGGCGCTCTCGAGGCCGCCACCCTCGAATCCGCCACCCCCGCGCCTCTCCCCGAGGCCGTGGCGAGCCTGGCGACGAGCGCGGGCAGCGCGGCCAGCGAAGACCGCGCGAGCGCGCCGAGCGACGCGCTGGAAGCCCCAGCGCCCAAGGCCGAGCCGAGCGCTCCGCTGCCCAGCTCGGGGCCCGGGACCGACACCGAGAAGCCGGCCTCGCTACCGAACTCCGGCTCGGCCGCGCCCACGCTCTGAGCTACTTTCGAGAGTCCCGCGCTGAGCTCACTTCGCGGGAATCGGATTGCCCCAGCCTGGGCGTCCATTGCGCGTCTCGGGCGCGCTGGGAGCCGCGGAGGCGGGCACCGCCCGGACCGTGAGCTCGCGCTCCTCGGGCGTGAAGCCGCGCCCCCAACCGGGCTTGGCGCCCAGCGCGGAGAGCGGAATGCGCGGGCTCGAGCAGGCGCCGGCAACGAGGGCCAGCGGCGCGAGGAACAGCAAGAGTTTCCGTTGGAACAAGGGAGGCGCCGGATGGCGGGGCGCACACCATTCTACGGCGCGCCAGGAGAACCGGGGGGCTGCGATGCGCGCGCTCATCGCTACAGCCCCCACGCGGCGCCGAGCGTGAACCACAGGCCGGAGTCTTCCAAACCATTCTGGTCGAGGGCTTGCTCGAGCTCGCCGTCGGGCACGGTCACGCCCGAGCCCCTGAGGAAGAACGAAGTGTTCTCGTCGAACTGGTAGGTGAGCGTGCCCGTGAGCAGGAGATCGGAGAGGCCGGAGGTCTTGCGCCCGAAGTAGAGCAACGCCTGGCCGTCCGACATGTAGCCGAGCAGCACCGCCAGGGCCGCGTTCCACTGCTCGTCCAGCGCGAGGCTGCGCGTGGCCTGGTACTGGAAGTAGAAGTCGTCGCCGCGGTCGATGTCGTAGTAGGCCGTCACCGCGTGCGCCAGGCCGAAGGCGTCCAGCGCGCCGCCCACATACGCCTCGCGCGTCGATTCCCGCACCTCCGGATAGGTGTAGGCGATGCCTCCGAAGGAGACATCCACGCCGCGGATGTTCTGTGCGTAGTTGGCCACCAGGTCGAGCTCGGTGATCTCCCCACCGTGGCCGTCCGGGAAGAACGCGTCGCCGGTGCGGTTGGTGAGCTGCGCGCTGTACCAGGTCAACAGGCTGAAGGTGGCGCCGTTGGCGAGCGGGGTGTTCACGCTCAGGTCGGCCTGCGTGACGGGCTCGAGCGAGAGCGGCGTGCCCCGGAACCAGTGGGCCGAGGCCACGATCTGCGAAGTGCTCGCGGTCGAGCTCTCGCTCCCGCGCAGGTCGGCACAACCGGCGAGCGCGAGCAGCGCCAAGGTGGAGCCAGCGGGCAGGGGGCGTCGGGGCATGCGCGGCGGCCGGGGGTCCGACCAGGAAGAGTCTTCGGGCGCACCCCGGAAAAAGTTGAGGAGCCCCGCGCGCGTGGCCGCCAGCGGGCCGAGGCCTGGTAGCCTCCCCGCCCGTGGAACCGCGCAAATCGCCGCTTGGGCCCACGCTCGTGCTCGTGCCCACCGAACTCGAGCGCCGACCGCTCGAGGCCCTGGGCGGGTTCCCGGGCGCGCGACTCGAAACCTGCGGCTTCGGCCCCGTGGCCTCGGCCGCACGCGCGGCCGAGCTCCTGGCGCGACACGCCCCGCGGCGCGTGCTGCTCATCGGGATCGCGGGCAGCTTCGACCTCGCGGCGGCGCCGCTCGGCGCGGCCGCGCTCTTCGCGTGGGTGCAGCTCGACGGGGTCGGGGCGGGCGCCGGGAGGAACTACCAGCCGCCTTCGGAGCTGGGCCTACCGCAGTGGGCTGGCCCACCCCCCATCGCGGAGCGCCTGGAGCTCGCGGGCGGAGGGCGTGGTCTGCTCCTCACCGTATGCGCCGCCAGCGCCTCGCCCGCCGAGCGCGCGGAACGCCACGCGCGCTACCCGGAGGCGTTGGCGGAAGACATGGAGGCCTTCGGCGTGGCGCTTGCTTGCCGGCTGGCCGGGGTCCCGCTTCTGGTCGTGCGCGGCGTGTCGAACGAGGTCGGAATGCGCGACCTCGGTGCTTGGCGCGTGCAGGCGGCCCTGGAGGCGGCGCGCGCACGGGTGCTCACGCTGCTCGCGGGCGACCCGTCGGAGACGCTGCTGTGAGCAGGCCGGTGCGCGTGGGCATCTCGACCTGCCCCAACGACACCTTCGCCTTCCACGCGCTGCTCACGGGTGCGGTCACGACGCCTGGGCTCGAGCTCGAGTTCGTGCTGGCCGACATCGAGGAGCTGAATCAGCGCATGCTGCGCGGCGAGCTCGAGCTCGCCAAGACCAGCGCGCACGCGATGCTGGCGCTGGCCGCGCGTGTGTGGGTGCTGCCGAGCGGCGCAGCGCTCGGCTTCGGCGTCGGACCACTGCTCCTGTCCGCGCCGGGGCGGCCGACCCAGCTGCCGCTCCCAGGCGAGGCGCGCGTGCTCGCGCCAGGTGAAGCGCGCCTCGTGGATGCAGACCCCGTAGTCGGCGCT
>JABFRZ010000178.1 GCA_013140785.1 Planctomycetota bacterium
CGGCCTGTACGAGCGTCTGGCCGGGCTGGACGCGGCCACGCTGGAGGATCCGGTCGCGGCGCGCTTCCTGCGTCACGCGTTGCGCGACTTCCGCCGCAGCGGCGTCGATCGTGACGAGGCCACGCGTGCGCGGGTGCGCGCGCTGCAGGAGGAGTTGGTGGTCGTCGCGCAAGAGTTCGACCGCAACATCGTCACGGGCGGGCGCGAGTTCGTGATCCAGGAGGGCGTCGCGGGTTTGGCCGGCCTGCCGGCCGACTTCGTGGCCGCGCATGCGCCGCGCGCGGACGGCGCGATCGTGCTCACGACCGATCCGCACGTGCGCATGACCTTCCTCACGTATGCCGAGCGCGCCGACCTGCGCCGCGAGTACTACCTGGCGGCCAACAACCGCGCGGTCCCGCAGAACCTCGCGGTCCTGTCACGCCTGCTCGCCAAGCGCCACGAGCTGGCGCGCGCACTCGGCTACGCGAGCTGGGCCGACTACGCCACCGAGGACAAGATGACGGGCTCCGCGGCCAACGCGCGGGTCTTCCTGGAGCGCCTGCGGGGCCTGGTGGACGAGCGCGCGCGCTTCGAGACGGCCGAGCTCCTGGCCCGCAAGCGGCTCGACGATCCGCGCGCCGAGCGCGTGTACGAATGGGAGCGCGCCTTCCTGATCGAGCGCGTCAAGGCCGAGCGTTTCCGCTTCGACAGCCTGGCGCTGCGTGCGTACTTCCCGTTCGCGCGCGTGAAGCAGGGCGTGCTGGACACCGCCGCTCTGCTGTTCGGGCTCGAGTTCCGGCGCGACCCGAGCGCGGAGGTCTGGCATCCCTCGGTCGAGTGCTGGGAACTCTTCGAGGGCGGCGAACGACGCGCTCGCATCTTCTTCGACCTGCACCCACGCGCGGGCAAGTACAAGCACGCCGCGATGTTCCCGGTGCAAGACGGACTCGCAGGCGAGGTGCTGCCCGAGGCCGTGCTGGTGTGCAACTTCCCCGAACCAAGGCCGGGCGACCCGGCGCTCTTGCTGCACGACCAGGTCACGACCTTCTTCCACGAGTTCGGGCACCTCCTGCACCACGTCTTGGCCGGGCGCGGGCGCTGGCTCTCGCTGGCGGGCATCGCCACCGAGCGCGATTTCGTCGAAGTCCCGAGCCAGCTGTTCGAGGAGTGGGCCTGGGATCCGGGCGTGCTGGCGCGCTTCGCGCACCACGTCGAGACGGACGAGCCGATCCCGGCCGAGCTCGTGCGCCGCCTGCGCGCGGCCGAGGACTACGGCAAGGGCCTCACGGTGCAGTCCCAGCTCTTCCTCGGCCTGCTCGCGCTCGGTTACTACGAGCACGATCCGCGTGGCCGCGACCTCGCGGCCGAGATGATCGAGCTCAAGCAGCGGGTGTGCTGCCTGCCGCACACGCCGGGCGCGAACTTCCACGCCTCCTTCGGGCACCTGAACAGCTACTCGGCGCTCTACTACACCTACCTCTGGTCGCTCGTGATCGCCAAGGACCTGTTGGCGAGCTTCCAGCCCGACTTGATGCAGGCTGGACCCGCCGTGCGCTACCGAAGAGCGGTGCTGGAGCCCGGCGGCGCGCGCGACGCGGCCGAGCTGGTGCGCGAGTTCCTCGGGCGCGCCTACTCGTTCGAGGCCTTCGAGCGCTGGCTCGGGGAATAGGGCTCGTCACGCCGGGAACGTTTCGCGTTCCCAGCGCGCGACGCGTTCGAGCAAGGCGAGGCGCACCTCCGTGTCGCTGCGGCCGCTCGACTTGCGCACGTGGAAGCCGTGGTCTGCGTCCTGGATGACTTCCAGCGTGGCGCGTCCGCCGTAGCGCGCCAGCGCGGCGCGCAGCAGCTCGAGGTCGGCGAAAGCGTCGCGCGTGCCCTGCAGGAACAGCGCGGGCTGGGCGATGGCGGCGAAGTGCTCGCTGCGCAGCTTCTCGGGCTCGCCGGGCGGGTGCAGCGGGTAGCCGAAGAGCACGAGCCCCGCGCAGCGCTCGCCCTTGGCGGCGAGATGGGTCGCGATGCGCCCGCCCAGCGACTTGCCGGCCAGGAGCAAGCGCCGTGCGCCGGCGCGCGCGCTCAGTGCCGCCAGGGCCGCGGCGTGCGCGCCCTCGAGGAGCGCGGTGCGGTCGGGCGGCTTCTCCCGGCCCGCGCGCAACGCGCGCTCCCTGTAGAGGTAGTTGAAGCGCAGCACGGGGAAGCCGCGCGCGGCGAGGCCGAGCGCCATCTCCGCCATCCAGGGCGCGTCGAGGTGGTACCCGGCGCCGTTCGCGAGCAGGATCGCGCTCGCACTTTCGCCGCGCTCGGGCCAGTCGTACTGCGCGGACAGCGTCTCGCCCTGGAAGGGGATCGCGAAGCGCTCGGCGGGCATGGCGCGGCAAGGTAGCACGGGTGGTCGTTCCCTAGACTCTGCCCATGCACCGCCCGCCGCCGCCCAAGCTCCAGACGACCACGCTGTGGTACCACCCGAGCCAGCAGTACGAGGGCGAGGTGATGGGCGACCCGCGCTTCGAGGGGCGCACGCCGGCCTACGTGATCTGGAATCTCTTGCAGCGCTACACGCGCACGGGCGACCTGGTCGTCGATCCCTTCTGCGGTGGCGGCACGACGCTGGACGTGGCGCGTTCGCTCGGGCGCGAGGCGCGCGGCTTCGACCTGGCCCCGGCGCGCGACGACATCCAGCGCGCGGATGCGCGCGCGCTACCATTGGCCGAAGGGAGCGTCGACTTCTTCTTCCTGGATCCGCCCTACTCGACGCACGTGGACTACGCCAAGGGCGAGCCGGCGCGCGCGGGTGACATCGGCGCGCTCGACGCCTTCGGCCCGGCGTACTTCGAGGCCCTGGAGCGCGTCTTCGTCGAGCTCGAGCGTTGCCTGAAGGACCGTCGCTACCTGGCCGTGTACGTCTCCGACAGCTTCAAGAAGAAGCAGGGCTTCGTGGGCATCGGCGCGCGTCTGTTCGCGCAACTCGAGCGGCGCTTTCGCGCGATCGAGCATGTGGCCGTGGTGCGCGGCAACCGCAAGCTCGAGAAGCCGCGCTTCCACAAGGTGGCCGAGGAGGAGAACTTCTTCTTGCGTGGCTTCAACCACCTGCTGATCTTCAAGAAGGAGCGTGCCGAGGCCCCGGCCCAACGCAAGGAGCAGGGCAGGGGGTCGCGGTGATGCGCGCTCACAGCCCGAGCAAGAATCGGAACGAGCGCGCGAGGATCGCGCGCCAGACGATCCCTCGAGCCCGAGCAGAATGCCGCGAGCGGCATTTCTGCTCAGCCTCTCAGTCCGCGGGCGCCAGGAGCTCGGCCAGCGCGCGCGCGGCCGCGCCCGGATCCGCGGCGCACAGGATCGCGCGGCTGACCGCTGCCCGCCCGATCTCGAAGAGCTCGCCCGCGTTTGTGGCGTCGATGCCCCCGATCGGGAAGAGCGGGCGCGAGCTCGCCTGGGCAGCGATCCAGGCCGCCTCGGAGCCCAGGCCGCGCGTGATGCCTTTGGTCTGGGTCGGGTGGATCGGCCCGAAGCCGAGGTAGTCAAGCGGCAGCTCTTCGGCGCGCGCCACGTCGGCCGCGCAGTGGGTCGAGAGCCCGATGAGGGCCTCGGGGCCCAGCAACTCGCGCGCGAGTTCGGGCGGCGCGTCGTCGGCTCCGAGGTGCACGCCGGCGAGGCCTTCGTCCGCGAGCGTCGCGGCCACGTCCACGCGGTCGTTCACGAGCACGAGTGCGTCGCTCTGTGCACGCGCGACCAGCGCGAGCACGCGTCGCGCCCAGTCGCACGTGCTGCGCGCCGGAGCGGTGCAGAACCCGGGCTCCTTGATGCGTACCTGGATCACGTCCAGGTGCGGCAGCGCGCGCTCCAGGATCGCAAGCGGCTCGCTGCCCGCCGGGCACAGCTCCGGCGTGAAGAGCAGCATCAGCCGCGCGCGCCCGAGCCGTGCGCGCCGTTCCGCCCCCGCATCCAAGGACTGCGCCTTCATGCCCGGCCGTGATCCCGTGTTCCGGACAGAGAAGAACCCGGCGAGGCGTTGTGCGCGTCGCCGGGTTCTCGTGAGGGCTGCACTCGAAGCCGCGCCGAGCGCGGAATCAACCGTGCAACTCCCGTCGGATGCACGGGATCAGCAGTGCAGCCCCTTTGTACTGACACTTTTCATGTCGGATCACCTCCGGTTTCGAAGCAGGTCTCCCCGGCAAGACGTCGGTGTCGATCGCCGTCCGCCAGGCTCCTTGCCACGCCCCGGCGTCCCGGGGCGACACGTTGACCCGGCTCTGGCCCAGGTCGGCCTCGGCCGGGACGTCCGCGCGAGAATAGGTCTTGCCCGGACGCCGACATCATGTATCGGCGCTTCGCAGGGTCAAGCCCCTGGGCGGAGTGGGCTCGGGCTCAGCGGGTGCGCACGCGCCGCCTTGAAATCGGCATGAGCCAAGAGCGCCTCGCAGAACTCCTCGGCGTCACCTTCCAGCAGGTTCAAAAATACGAGAAGGGCGTCAACCGTATCGCCGCGAGTCG
>JABFRZ010000583.1 GCA_013140785.1 Planctomycetota bacterium
CCTGGCAGGACTCGGGAACATCTACGTGGACGAGGCGCTGCACCGCGCCGGCCTGCACCCGCTCACGCGCTCCGAGCGCGTCACCCCCGCCGCCGCCGCGCGCCTCTCTGCCGCCATCCGCGCGGTTCTCGCCGCCGCCATCGAGCGCGAGGGCTCGAGCTTCGACACCTTCTACCGCACGCCCGCGGGCAAACCCGGCAGCTACCAGCACCTCTTCCGCGTCTACGGCCGCACGGACGAGCCGTGCCTCACGTGCGGCACGCCGATCCGCTACCTCGTCGTCGGCCAGCGCGGCTCGCACGTGTGCCCGAGGTGTCAGCGGCGGCCGCGCGCGAGCCGTGTGCGGCGTCGCGTTTTGCGCTCCTGAGATAGCCGCCGGGGCACCACTCGGTTCAGTCCTTCTCGATGTGGATGTCGCGGACTCTTCCGCCAGAGTCGAGCCAGACCTCGCAATGGTCCGTCCATCCGACGACGCTGTGGAGGAAGATCATCCCCTTCGTCGGATCCGGAGGCCGCGGCAACCAATCTTGCTCCTTGGGCGTGGGGTGATAGCTCACACCCACCTCCATGTGGCGCGCCATGATCTGGCGGACTTCCGAGGCTGTCATGCCCGACTCGATGCGGCGCGCGTCCACGTAGAACGACTTCACTTCGTTCCAGCGCACCTGCGGAAGGAAGACGAGCATCCAGCCAACCGAGCCGGCGGCGATCACGCGGGTCGTACGCCAGCGCAGGAAGGCCAAGGTGGAAAGGAGATAGAACGCGAGCGCGAAGAAGCGCAGCGGAAACCAGAGCTCGAGAATGCAAAGTGCGTCGAGCCAGGACACGAACGCGACGAAGGCGAGCGAGAACAAGGTCACGCCCCAGATCGCGACGGCCGGAGTCGATGTCCCGCGCATGCTCCGTCCAGTCTAGAGGGGACGGCCACTCAGGAGGAGGAGCACCAGCTCGAGGTAGGGCAGCGGTCTTGCCGCACGCGCGTGCCCTCGACTCGACGCGATCCGACCGGAACTCAGGCCGCGCCAGAGCGCTGCTTCCACAGCGCGGCGAGCTCGGGTACGCCCGGCCATTGCTCGGTGCACAGCGCGAGGTACAGGGTCACGTCGTCGGCCCCGAACTTGTCCTCGAGTTCCTTGACCGCGGCCGGGATCTTGGCCGGGTCGGGCTGGGCGCGTCCGATGTCCTCGATCATGCCGTCCTCATGTGGCACGCCGGTGGCATCCAGGAAGCCGGTCACGAGCTCCTTCTTGGTGCGCACGAGGTAGGTGCCGAAGAGCTCGTAGCACAGCTCGGCGTTGTGCTTTTGCTCGATCCAGTTCTTGGCGAGCTTGGCGCGCTTCGCGAGCGGGACCTTCTTGATCGCCTGGGGGCGGAACTTCAGGAGCTTCGCGACCTCGCCGTCGAGCGGTCCATAGCCCTGCTGGCTCAAGGCCTCGTAGATCTCGAGGAAGCGCTGCTCACTGAGCAATCGGAAGTGTTCGAGGACGGCCATGGGTTCGTTCTGCTCCGTTTCCTTGCGTGCCGGACCTACGTCACCGACACGACCTGCAGCGCGAAGGTCACCGTCTCGCCCGCCAGCGGGTGGTTGGCGTCGAGCACGACCTCGCTCTCGCCCACCTCGACGATGCGGAACTCGACCTCCTCGTCGGTCAGGTCCTCGGGCGCATCCTCGAGTTCGATCGGCAGGTACTCGCCCACCGAGAGCTGGAACTCAGGCGGGATCTCGGAACGCGGCACCGACACGATCAGGCCTGGATCGATCGCGCCGAAGGCATCCTCGGGCGGCAGGGTCACGCGCACCTTGTCGCCCTCCTGCTTGCCGGCGAGAGCGCGCTCGAGGGCCGGCGCGATCTCGTCGGCGCCGTGCACGTACTCCATCGGCTCGCCCTCCTCGGAGGTCTCGAGCACCTCGCCCGCGCGGTCGAAGAGCTCGTAACTCAGCACGACTCGGCAGCCCCTGGCGATCTTCATGCTCGCTGCGCCCTTAGTGCGTCGGTTCGACTCGGTCGGGAGTGATCAGGTAGGTGTAGCTCGCCAAGCCCTCCTCGAAGCGCTTGGCCAGCGCGGCCGATTCCTCCAGGCTCATGCGGTCCTCTTCGATGGCCTGCTCGATGCGCCGTCGCAGGGTGTCGAGCAAGTCGGTGCGGAAGTACTCGACGTAGCTGAGCACCTCCTCGACATTGTTGCCCTCGACGAAGTGCGTCAGGTGCGGGCGGCCGTCGCCGTTCGACTCGACGTGCACGACGTGCGTGTCGCCGAACAGGTTGTGCATGTCGCCCAGGATCTCCTGGTATGCGCCCACCAGGAAGAAGCCCACGTAGTAGCGCTCGCCCTCCTTGGGCTGGTGCAGCTCGAGCGTCGGCTTGACGTCGCGCAGGTCGATGAAACGATCGACCTTGCCGTCCGAGTCGCAGGTGATGTCGGCCAGCACCGCTCTGCGCGTGGGTTCCTCCGCCAAACGGTGCAGCGGCAGCACCGGGAAGAGCTGGCGAATCGCCCACGAGTCGGGCAGCGACTGGAACACCGAGAAGTTCATGAAGTACGTGTCGGCCAGGTCGCGCTCGAGGTGTTCGAGGTCGTCGGGCACGTACTCCAGGCTGCGCGAGATGCGCAGGATCTTCTCGCTGGTGCGCCAGAAGAGCTCCTCGACGCGCGCGCGCTCGCTCAGCGAGAGCTGGCCGACGCTGAAGAGCAGCATGCCCTCGTCGCGCAGCTCCTGCGCGTCGTGGTAGCACTCCAGGAAGTTCTTCGTGTTCACGCTCTCGCACACGTCGCTGATCTTCTTGATCGTGTCGTGGTCGCTCTCCACGGCCTTGACGGCTTGGCTGCCGGTCGCGAAGTGCGTCACGCCCATGACCTCGGTCACGAGCACGGCGTGGTGCGCGGTCAGCGCGCGCCCGGACTCGGACAGGATGATCGGCTGCGGCACGCCGACCTCGGCGCACACCTCCTTGACGTGGTAGACCACGTCGTTGGCGTACTCCTGGACCGAGTAGTTGACCGAGGACTCGAAGTCGCTCGACGAACCGTCGTAGTCGATGCCCAGGCCCCCGCCCACGTCGAGGTAGGTGATCGGCGCGCCCATTTGGACCAAACCCGTGAGCGTGCGCGCGGCCTCGCCGATGGCGGTCTTGATCGAGCGGATGCGCGTGATCTGGCTGCCCAAGTGGAAGTGCAGGAGCTTCAGGCAATCGAGCATGTCGTGCTGCTTCAGCTCCTCGACCACCTCCACGATCTGGCGCGTGGTCAAGCCGAACTTCGAACGGTCGCCGCCCGAGTCCTTCCAGCGTCCCGCGCCACGGCCGGACAGCTTGGTGCGCACGCCGATGGTGGGTCGGATGCCGATCTTCTTCGAGGTCTCGAGGATCGTGGCGAGCTCCGAGAATTTCTCGACCACCAGGACCGGCTTGGTGCCGAGGCGGCTCGTGAGCAGCGCGAGCTCGACGTACTCGCGGTCCTTGTAGCCGTTGCAGATGATCAGGCGGTCCTTCTCGGCGTAGAACGACATGACCGCGAGCAGCTCGGGCTTGCTGCCCACTTCGACGCCCATGCCGTGCTTCGCGCCCTCGTTCAGAAGCACGTCCACGAGGTGGCGCTGCTGGTTGACCTTGATCGGGAAGACGCAGTGGTAGGGCGCGGTGTAGCCGTACTCGGCGCGCGCGTTGTTGAAGGCGCCGTGGATCTCGCGCACGCGCGAGCGCAGGATGCCGTTGAAGCGCAGCAGGATCGGCGGCTCGACGCCGCGCCGCCGGATCTGCCCGATCAGGTCGAAGAGATCGATCTCACCCTGCTCGCTCGCGGCGCGCCACTCGGGGCGGACGATGAGGCGGCCTTGGGAGTTGATGCCGAAGTAGCCGCTGCCCCACTTGGCGACGTTGTAGAGGGCTTCGGCGTCGAGGTGTGTCCAGTTGCTCATTCCATGCGGGGGAAGGGAGCGCGAGGCGAGAAAAGGTGGAGCAGTATACGCAGCCCCGCCGCGCCGTGCTCTTCCGGGTCCCGCGCACGCGCCGTGTTCCCGAGCGCGTGGACTCACGCCTGCGCCGCGGAAGAGAGTGCCTAATCCGGGAGCGGAGCTTCGTCGTGGTCATGTGGAGAACCTGGGAAACTCTGTGGAGAGTGCGCGCCGCGGAGGCAAGATCTCGGCGCCGGAGCGCACCGTCCATGAGCTGCACCCCTCTGCCCGAAATGGCCCGCCTCGACGTCCGCGCGGCGGCCAAGCGCCTGGCCGGCGTGGTCAAGACGACGGCCCTCCAGCCCTTCGCTTCGAGCGACCCGCGCCTCGAGCTGCGCCTCAAGCTCGAGTGCCAACAGGAGACGAACTCGTTCAAGGCGCGCGGTGCCTGGAACCAGCTCGCGCAGCTCACGCCCCTCGAGCGCGCGGCCGGCGTGGTCACGACCAGCTCGGGCAACCACGGGCGCGCGGTGGCCTGGGCAGCGCGCCCGTGGTTGCCCGAGCTGGTCGTGAC
>JABFRZ010000431.1 GCA_013140785.1 Planctomycetota bacterium
TCGTACAGCACCGTGCCGTAGCTGACCGGCGCGAGCACGCGTTCGGGCGGCGGGTTGACGACGCGTCCGGCCGCGCCGCTCGGCGCCACGAGATCGAAGCGCCGCCCGAGCGAGTGCAGCACGCCTGCCGTCGCGTGCGGGGCCAACAAGGCTCCGGTCGGCAACGCGCGCGTGAACAGCCCGACCTCGGGGCTCTTCAGCACGAGCCGTTCGACCTCGCGCGCGAGGAACAGCTCCAGGACCCGGCTCATGTCGGTGCACAGGTTAGCGCCCTGCGGCGTTCGAGACACGCGCGCTGCTCACGACCGCGCTCGCGCGCGGGATGCGACAGGTCGCGTCGCGCCGAAGACCGCAAACTCCGGGGCGGGTCAGAAGGTGCCGATCGTGGTGTCCACGGCGGAACTCAGGCGGATGTTCGCGACGGAGCCGCCCGTGGAACGGGCCTGCGCCGTGAAGTGCAGACCGCAGTAGCCGATCGTCAGCGGAACACCGACCGACACGCTTCCCGTGCTTCCGTTGTGGGCACCCGTGAGCGTCGCCAGGAGGGGGCCCGCGATCAGCACGCGACCGAACGGGGGCGAGCCAGCTACGCCACCGTTGGGGTTCGGGTGCTTCGCGCGCTTGAGCGTGAGGGTGATGGTGCCGGCCGCCGTCGCTGGAATCCGGCTCAGGGTAGCCGTCCAGGGCGCGCCGAGGATCGCCTTCGTGGCCGACAGGAGGTCGGTGTTCGGGGAGATCGACGCATTGTAGTTCACGTTGGTCGCCGCGACTCCTGGCAGGACGCCGTTCAGCACCTGGTTGCCACTGATCACGACCCCGGTGTGGAAGTCCTGCCCCAGGCAGGACGATGCCGGCGGTGAGAAGGTCACGGTGAACGTGCCGGTGGGTACGACCACTGAGTAGTTCCCCGAAGCGTTCGAGTTGTCGCCGCACAGGACCACCGCCACGCCGTTGGCCTCTAAGCGCAGGTCCACGTCGGCGTTCTGAACCGGCGCGCCGCCAGTCTTGGTGATCGTCCCCGAAAGGACGACCCCGCCGATCAAGGTGATGATTCCCACGTTCGTGTTGCCGGCGACCGAGAGCGCGAGCAGCTCCGTCGCGACCAGGAGGTCGGCGGCATTGGGGCAAATCTCCACGTCGTAGGTCCCAGCCGGCACGACCACGCTGAAGTTGCCGCTGGAGTTCGTATTGTCGTTCGGGGTGAAGAGCTGGTCACCGCTCACGCTTTCCAGCACGTCGATATCCGCTCCCACGACGGGCAGGGCCCCGCTCTTCCGCACGATCCCCTGCAGGAGGAAGCCCGGCTCGAGAGTCACGTCGCCGAGCGAGGTGTTGGCGCTCAGCGTGAGCTGCATCGCGATCGGAGCCAGGGTCGGCACGACGTTGTCGGTCCTGAATTGCACCTCGATCGCCGTGGTTGGAACGACGATCGTGAAGTTCCCGAAGGCGTTCGTGGCATCCCCCTGCACGGGAACTCCCAGGCCCGTAGCGAGGTTCACGACGTCCAGGTTGACGTTCGCCACCGGGAAGCCGTTCACGTCCACGGTTCGGCCGGCCAGGGACACGCCCTGGGGCAGCGTGATCGTTCCCATGTTGTTCGTGCCGCTGACCACGACGTTGTTCACCTCGACGACGAGCAGCGTCGAAGCGGGCGGCGGCGCCGGCTTGAAGATGATGCGGTAGACGCCCGCGGGAATCGTGGTGGTGAAGAAACCGCCTGCATCGGTGCTGTCGTTGGCGAGCGTCGCCTGGCCCCCGTTGATGAGGTCGATGGCGTCGATGCCCACGCCGGGCAGGCCGGCTCCGTTCGGACCGACGACCTGTCCGATGATCAGATCTGCGGCCGCGGGGGAGGCGAGCATGAACAAGCAGAGGGCGAATCGTGCGGTACGCAGGTGCATGGGGGGTGCATCCGTTTTTGCCGCGCACTCTCGCGCGCGCGACATGACAAGGGTGCAGCATGCTACAGGGATCTCGTCTGAACGGGAGATCGCTCGTGCGTTGACTCGGGTCGGAGAGCGTTCAGTCGACCTCTCCCGAGATGCAGAACCTGGCCGGGCGGTCGGGGATCACCGGCCCGCCGCGCGCGAACCCCTGATCGCGCCGAAGGAGGATGTGGACTGTCGCACGCGAGGGGAACTCGTCAACCGTCGCCGCGGCCCGCCGGCGTGACGAACCCGAAAACGCAAGCCAGCGGGGCTCGTCAGAACGTGCCGATCGTGGCCTCCACGGCGGAGCTCAGGCGGATGTTCGCGACGCCGCCGCCCGTGGAACGGGCTTGCGCCGTGAAGTGCAGACCGCAGTAGGCGAACTCCAGCGGCACGCCGACCGCCACGCTGCCCGTGCTTCCGTTGTGGGCACCCGTGAGCGTCGTCAGGAGGGCGCCCGCGACGAGCACGCGACCGAACGGGGGCGAGCCCGCCACGCCACCGTTGGGAAGCGGGTGCTTCGCGCGCTTGAGCGTGAGGGTGAGGGTGCCGGCCACCGTAGCAGGAATCCTGCTCAGGGTAACCGTCCAGGGCGTGCCGAGGATCGCCTTCGTGGCCGAGAGGAGGTCGGTGTTCGGGGTGAGCGACGCGTTGTAGTTCACGTTGGTCGCCGCGAGGTCGGAGGCTTCCCGGATCTCCATGTTGACCGAGGTAATCGTGCCCATGGCCGTGCCGAATGTGAAGGTGGATTGCACCAAGGGGGCCGTGCAGAACTTGTCCATGAGGTCCTGCATACCCTGTCCGTCCACGGACCCTGGGGCGAGCCCCGAGCAACTGGCCACGCACGCGAGGAGTGGGTACGTGTTTCCGAGGATGCCGTCCGTGCCCCTGTCGTCGAACTGCCACGAGTAACCCATGAAGACGCCGTCGGCAAAGGGCACTAGCGTCGGGAAGATCACGCGCAGGCCGTAGCAAGCGGCGCCCGGCGAGAGCCACGACCCTTGCGAGGTGTTGGCCGGCATGCCTGTGAGGGAAACCAAGGCCGCCGTCGTCGTGGGCGCGCCACCGAAAACGGTGTAGCCCTCGTAGAAGCCGAGCGTGACCGAGCCACCCGCACCGCCCGAGGAGACGTCGAGCGCGTTCGAGCAGTAGAAGAAGACCACATCGCTCATCAGATCGCTGGCGTTCTGGGACTGGTTCGTGCCCGCGCCCTTGGAGGCGCTGCTGAACCAGCGGCAGGAACCCCCGCCCGTGTCCACGCTGAGAAAGCCAGCGACGTCGAGGTTCTGGAAGTCGGCGATGGTGCTGCCACCCCGATCGTGCGCGCTCGGCCCGCGCGTGTACACGCCCGTCGCCAGATCGACATGGGCTTCCCGCATCGGTCCACGCACCTGTCGGAAGAGCTTGGTTCGTTGAGTCTGCCCCGCGGCGACTCCAGCGAGCATGACCGGAACCGCGAGCACCAGGACCTTCGTTGCCTTCAAAAAACTCATGAGCATCTCCTTGTCAGCAAACGGACCAACCGACATGACACAACTATCCTAGGCGAACTCCACCACAAGTGGGTCCCCGCTGGGAAGTGACGATCGAACCAGCCCTCCAGGTTCCACGAGGTCCTCCGAAAACGGGGGGCATCCAGCGCGGGTACTCAGCCGCGCTCGCGCGCGAGCAGCGCCAGGTCGTGCAGCGACCAGATGCGCGGGTTCTTCACGCGGCGGTGGCCGATCGACTGGTACGCGGTCTCGGCGAAGAGCTCGAGCCAGGCGCGCAGCTCGCCCAAAGCCACGATCTCGTCCGTGTCCATCTGGCTGGCGGCCTGGTAGGGGTCCATGTCGCCCTCGATGCGCGCCTCGACCGCGCGCATGCCGTCCTCGATCCGCTTGCGCTCGGCCGGATCCTGCGCGGCGACTTCGAACTCGTCGTCGAGCTTGGTGCCGTAGGTCGCGATCGCGAGCGTGCGACCCTCCATGACGGCGAGGCGCGTGAGCGGGGTCGAGAGCTGCACGACCGGCTCGTAGGGCATGCCCGCCATGGCGTAGTAGCCGGCGCCCGAGGCCTTGCGCAGGAGCACCGTGAACATCGGGACGGTGTTCGTGCTGTTGGCGTAGATCAGGCTCGAGCCGTAGCCGAGCAGGCCCAGGCGCTCGGCCTCGACGCCGATGTCGAAGCCGGCGATGTCCTGCAGCCACACCAGCGGGATGCCGTCGGCGTCGCAGGCGCGCGAGAAGGCCGCGACCTTGGCGATGCCCTCCTGGTAGAGGATCCCGGCCGGCTTCTTCGTGCCGCGCTGCTCGGGGTCGTCGATCAAGCCCTGCCGGTTGAGGACGAAGCCGAGGTAGAGCCCGTTCACGCGCCCGACGCCGGTGATCATCTCGCGTCCGCGCTCGGCGTGGAGCTCCCAGAAGAGGCTCTGGTCCAAGAGGCGCGCCAGCACTTCCTCGGCCTCGTAGGTGTGGCGATGATCGTCGGGGAACAGCGCGGTGAGCTCGCTCGGCGAGTGGTGTGGCGGGAGCGCGTCGCCTACTAC
>JABFRZ010000515.1 GCA_013140785.1 Planctomycetota bacterium
GTGGATCTACGGGCACCACGGCCCGCGCCCGCTGTGGGCGGGGTGCGCCGCGCTCGGCGTGGGGATCTTCGCGGCCCACCATGGGCTACGCCGGCGCGAGCGGACGCGCTGACCGGCCCGCGACCCGGCGCGGCACGAGGCACGCGCAGGCGGCGGCCGAGAGCAGGTGCTTCAACGTGTGTCCGCTGACGATCCCGCCGAGCTCGAACAGCTGCTGGTCGAAGAGCTCGCACAGCTTGGCCACGAGATAGAAGGGCACCGCGAGCGCGAAGCTGCGCGCGTCGAGCCTGCCCGGGAAAAGTGCGAGCAGGAGCGGAATGCAGGCGAGTGGCAAGGCCTGCGTCAGGACATACGCGCGCAGGTCGCCGTCGCCGGCTCCGCCCCCGAACCAGACCCACAGGGACCAGAAGGCGAAGGCGACCAAGGCCGCGAGCGCGCGTGGCGCCCAGTGCGACCCCAGGCGATCACCCAGCACCCAGGCCGAGAGCGCCGCGAAGGCCACCGTGATCGGCAGGCGATCCACGAGCAGGCGCTCGGGGCCGGGCGCGAGGTGATAGAGGCTCGAGCCAAGGGTCACCAAGCCGATTGCGAGGAATGCCACGCGCGCCACGAGCCGCAGCGCGGGCTCGAGGGCCGCAGCGCGTCGCCAGCCGAGCCACCCGACCAGGGCGAAGGGCAGGTTCGAGAGCACGTTGAGCGCGTGCGGCACGCCGAGGAAAGCGCGCTGGTCCGCGAAGACGTACTGGTTTGCGCCCTGCACGATCGGCGGCTGCACGAGGACCGCGAGCACGATCGCCGCCGCGCTCGCGGCAACGAGGCCGAGTCGCGTTGAACGCGGCAGGCGGTGCAGGCCAAGGAGCGTCCTCACGGGGGCGCCATCATGCCTTCGGACTGCTCCCTAGGACTCCGGCTGGAAGGCGCGCCGGCGCACGCGTTCGATCGACTCCGCTACGGCGTGCGCCGCGGCGGCAGCTTGTAGATCGCGGCGGCCTTGGGCGCGCCCTCGTCCACGTACACCTCGGGCACGGGCAGCGTGATGTCCTGCTCCATGTGCTCCCAGTGTCCGAACGAGCCGCCGCTGCCCTCCGCGTCGGTCATGAAGCTGTACCACATCACGCCCTGCACGCCGCGCACGACGAGCGCGGGCACGAAGTCGTGCACGTAGGTGTCGTACATCGCGGGCAGGCGCTGGGCCTGGCTCGCCGCCGCGCCCCAGGGCTGGAAGCCGGGCACGAAGGAGGAACCCGCTTCGTAGAGCTCGAGGCGCGGGTGCGAGCCGTCGGGGTTGGTGAAGGACGAGGTGACGAGCTGGTGCTCGAGCAGCTTCAGGTCGAGGTCCGCGATGCGGTCGCGCGCCGAGTCGATCACCTCCTCGGGCGTCGGGCAGTTCGGGCAAGAACCCGGGACCGCGTCCACCATCCAGGCGTCGATGTCCGCCCTGCGCGGGCCGAAGTAGGCGGCCGGGCCGGCTGCGTCCACCTGCACGCCTGGGCCGAGCGCGGATAGAACCTCGAGCAGGAAGCCGGCGTCGCCGATCCAGCCGCCGACGTAGCGGCGCAGACGCTCGGCGTGCGGGCCGTCGAAGACCTCCTCGGCGACGCGGAAGACGCGCCGGATCTCATGCGCGACCTGCTGGTAGAGCGTGCGGCCGTTCTCCTGCGCGCGCTGCTTGAGCCAGGTGTTCACGGGGAAGCCCGAGTTCCAGGTCTCGTTCGAGAACTCCACAGTGACCTTCAGGTGCGGGGCGAGCGGCGCGAACGGGCGCCCTCCGTTGACGCCCGGCACGGCCGGCGAGCCGTCGCGGATTCGCGTGAAGGTGTCGCGCAGGAAGGCCTCGTAGTCGGCGTCGGAGATGCCGTTCGCCGCGTGCGGGACGTTGAGGTGCAGGTTGGTGCCGACCGCATTGCACAGCGCCACCTGGAACTCCGGGCACACGCCGCGCTTCGTGCCCTGGCTGGGGCTGGCGGGCGTGATGCGACGCGCGTAGTCGAAGGTGAAGGGCGCCGAGCCACCCTGGCGGCCGTACTGGTTGACCTCGTTCCAGTCCATCGCGCGCCACGCGATTGGCCCGCGGCCGCCGTTCATGGCCGCGAGCTTGAGAGCGAAGGGCGCCCACAGGATTGGCTTCGCGGCCTCCATGCCCGGCAGCCAGACGTGCGCGTTGCGCACCGGATCGGCGGGATCCGACCAATCGAGGACCCAGATCAGGAGCGCGTCGCCGCTGCCCACGCTCGGATCGACGAAGACCTCCACGCGGTTCGGGCCGCGGTTGGCCTCGGAAACGACCGGCGAGCCGGACAGCTTGCACGTGCCTGTGCCGTCCCAGGTCAAGACATAGGGCTGCACGCGACCGTCGGGCATCGAGCCATCCATGCTCCCGAAAAGCCGCGCGCCCGCGCGCTCGTCCGGGCCGAGTTGACTGAGGTCCGGCCACCCGCCGGCGCCAGAAGCCAAGTCATGCGGATAGAGCGGTGCAAGCTCGCGGTTGATCGTGCCGTCCACGACGATGGAGAACTCGCCCGCGCGCGCCATGGCATCGGCGAAAGCGACGCCGCGCTGCCACCAGGCGTTCTCGCTGGCGTTCATGCCGTAGTGGATCGCTAGGTCTTGCTCGCGGACCGTGATCGGAGCCGACGCGGCGCGCATGTCGCTGCCGGCCGAACTTGCGACCGTGAGACTCACGGTGAAGGCGCCCGGCGCAGTGTAGAGGTGGGTCGGTTGGGATTCGCTCGAGGTTGCGCCGTCGCCGAAGTCCCACGCCCAGCTCGTCACGAGTCCCTGCGAAAGGTCCTCGAAGTGCACGAGGAGCGGCGCCTCGCCCTCGAGCTCCTGCACGGCGAAGTCAGCGTGCGGAGTGGGGGCGGGCGCGATCGTCAGCGCGTCGGAGAAGAAGCTCGATGCGGCGCCGCCGCGCTCGACGCTGGCGCTCCAGGTGAAGTCGCTCGCCTGGGTGTCCACCAGCGCGAGCGAGAACACGGCCCACAGTCCGCCGTCGCGCGGGGTCAGGCTGCCCTGGTAGGTCGAGGCCCCGCTCGCGAGCAGCCACCAGCCGGTCGGCTCGCTCGGGCTAGCCGAGCCAGCGGTTCCGAGGCCCGAGGAGCGCGCCCCAAGGGGCGGAACCCACATGTGAAGGACGTCGGCGGGGGTGAAGGCGCGGTCCTGCGTCGATAGATCCGCGTTCCTAGATAAGACGAAGGGCGGACTGCTCGGGCGCAGGGTCTGGGCGGTTGCGTGGCTCGCAACGAGGAGCCAGACAGGCAGAAACAGCAGGCGGGATGGGTTCCCGGACTGTTTTTCTGGAACTTGGACGCGCGGGGCGAGGCGAAAGTGCTTCATGGCAAGGTGAGGCGAGGACTGAATTAGAATGCGCAATCCTTGATCCCGCCAAGAAAAAAGGGCTGTTGTGAGAAGAAGTTGCAGGGGCACGGGGTGCTAGCGCGGGGAGGCGCCCCCCACGTACGGCGGCGCGACGCGAGCCCGGCCCAGGGTGGTATCCTCCGAGCGGCGCTCGAAAAACGGCGGACTGCGAGCCCAGGCATGCCTCTCGACGACGATCCGGAACACGACGACTCGGACCACGGATCCAGGCCGCTCTCGTGAGTCGATGACGGGTCTGCGCCAGGACGCGCGCTCGGCCTCGGAGCACTCCTCCGCCGACGCCGGGCGGACGCGCGCGGCGCTGGCCGCGTTGTCTTCCGGCACTGGCGGGGCGTGGGCCGTCAGCCTGGCCGGGATCGCGCTCGCCTTCGGGACGCAGCTCTTGCTCGCGCGTCTGCTGGAGCCGGCGGCCTTCGGCGCGCTCTTCTACACCTTCGCGTGGGCCGAGGTGCTCGGGATGATGGCGCCGCTCGGCTTCGACAAGCTCCTGATCCGCGAGCTGGCGCGCCAGCGTCACGAGTCGCGCTGGACGCTCGCGCACGGACTCCTGCGTTGCGCGGCGCGCTGGACCAGCCTCGGCGTGATCGTGGCCGTGGCCGTGGCCGTCGCCTTCGGCCTCTCCTTGCGCGCCCGTCTCGATCCCGCGTTGCTCCCGGTGTTCTGGATGACCGTGTTGCTCGTCCCCGTGCGCGCGCTGGTGAACCTGCGCCACGGAGCGTTGCTCGGGCTCTCGCGGCCGGTGGCCGGGCTGATGGCGACCTCGGTGAGCTTCTCGATCGCGTTCCTCGTCCTGCTCGGACTGGGCAGGCTGCTGGCGCCAGCGCCGTTCAGCGCGTTCGGCGCGGCCTGCGCGGCGCTCTGCGCCTGGCTTGCGTCCTTCGGCCTGGCCGAGCTAGAGATGCGCCGCTCACTCGCCGCGGGCGGCCAGGCGCCCCCGGAGCTGCGCGAGCGCGAGTGGCTCCGCGAGGCGCTGCCGATGATGCTGATCGTGGCCATGGCGCTCCTGACGCTCAAGACGGACCTCCTCCTGCTCGGCGCGTTGCGCGGCGCGGAGGAGGCGGG
>JABFRZ010000054.1 GCA_013140785.1 Planctomycetota bacterium
GATCGAGACCGTGGTCCTGGTGCGCCCACGCGGCGGCGATTTCCTCTATTCCGCCGCGGAGTTCGCCGTGCTCGAGCGCGACGTGGCGGTCGCGCGCGAGCTGGGCGCGGCGGGGGTGGCGCTCGGCTGCCTGACGGCCGAGGGCGAGGTCGATGTCGAGCGTTGCGCGCGCCTGATCGCACGCGCACACCCGCTCCCGGTCACCTTCCACCGTGCCTTCGACCTCGTGCGCGCGCCGGAGCGAGCGCTCGAGACGCTGATCGACCTCGGCGTGGCGCGCGTCCTGACTTCGGGCCAGGCCGCACGCGCGTTCGAGGGCCGCGCTCGCATCGCGACCTTCGTGCGCGCGGCGCGCGGACGCCTGGTCGTGATCGCCGCCGGCGGGGTGCGGCCCGAGCACGCGCGTGAGCTCGTGCGCGCGAGCGGCGTACGCGAGCTACACCTCTCGGCCACGGCGCGCGTGGCGAGTGCGATGCGCTTCCAGAATCCCACGCCGCGGCTCGGGCTCGCCGCGGAGGCGTACGCACACGGCCGCACCGACGAGGCCGTCGTGCGTGCTTTGCTCGCCGCGCTGCAGACTTGAGGCGCCGCGCGGGCCTCAGGGCCGGAAGCCCTGGAGCAGCGAGTCCTTCACCATCTCGCGCGCGAACTCGAGGCTGGGGTGCTGCGGATCGACCCCCTGCTCGTGGATCGGGAGGCCCGCGGCATAGGCGCGGTCGAGCGTTTCCAGGAAGGCAAAGTGGCGAATGCCGAGCTGGGTCAGGGTGCGCAGCGTGAGCTCGTGGTGGCGCGGCTCGGGCTCGTGCCACTCGGCCCGCGGTGCCAGCCAGGGCAGGACCAGGACGCTGAAGTCGGCGCCGCGCGCGCGCACCAGATCGCGCAGTGCGCGCAAGCCGTCCTGGACCTCGCTCTCCATCGATTCGGCGCGCTCGCGTCCGGTGCGGCTCACCATCCAGCTCCACCCGAAGCGATAGAGGTAGCTGTTCTTGAGCAGCCAGGGATTCGGATAGGTGTTGCCGATGCGGCTGTGCACCGAGACGTACTGGCCGTCCAGCTCGAACACGACTGGAGTGATCTCGTAGTCGTTCAGGTGGAAGGTCAGGATCACGTGGTCGGCCGGGATGTCGGCCAGGTAGTCGCGGTAGTAGGCGAGCTCCTGGGTCGTCGTGTACCCGACCACGCCGGCGTTCCAGTACTCGTACGCGTCGCCGAGTTGCTCGGACAGTGCCGTGATCAACTTGGCGCGATCGGTGACCGAATCCCCGATGAAGAGCAGACGCCGCTTGCCAGGCGGCTTCCGGAGTGCGTAGTCGTTCCACTGGGCTCCGTGCGGCGCGTACTTCGCTCCGCCGAGGACCGGGCGGTAGCCGATCCGCGGATCGACCTGGAAGACCCCGTGCTTGGGGTGGACCTCGTAGGTCTCGTCGATCATGATCACGCGTTCGCCTGGGCTGCCGCGCACGCGGGCCTCGAACAGCCGCACGCTCGCCGGCCGCCAGGTTCGCAAGGCCGCCTCTCCGAGCAGGACGAAGGCGAGCGCGGCGCTCGCGAGGGCGAGTCCGAGCCGCAGCGGCCAGCGCTTCGACATCTTCCGCGCGATCATGCCCGGCGCGCTGGAAGGGCGCAACGACGGCCGTGTCGGCCGTGACGGCCGTGTCTTGGGCGCGGGGTGCGTGCGCCCGCTCGGCACTGGCGGGCTCGGCCCGGCCTCGGCATGATGCGCGGCCACTTCGGCCCGCGTGTGTGGCCGCCAACCCAAACTCCAATGACCTACGTCGTCGCCGAACCCTGCATCAAGTGCAAGTACACGGACTGCGTGGACGTGTGCCCGGTCGATTGTTTCTACGAGGGCGAGAACTTCCTCGTGATCCACCCGGACGAGTGCATCGACTGTGGCGCGTGCGTGCCCGAATGCCCGACCGAGGCGATCTTCAGCGAGGACGACCTGCCCGAGAAGTGGGCCGAGTACAAGGAGCTGAACGCGAAGCTGGTCGAGAGCTGGCCCGTCATCGACAAGAAGAAGGAGCCGTTGCCCGAGGCCGAGGAGTGGAAGGGCGTCGAGAAGAAGCGCCAGCACCTCTCGGAGAAGCCCGCCGCGGGTTGAAGCGGGCACGCTTTACTTCGCCGGCTTCCCGGCGTTCCATGTGGTCGTGACGGATGCGGGGCCAATGACGGACGAGGAACGGCGAGCGGTGGACTACGAGAGCACGCCGCTCACGCGCCAGGAGTACATCGCGGCCATCGTGCACCTCTACCGCGGCGAGCTCGACCGCGCCACCACCTGGCGCTTGCGGCTGGACGCGACCACAAACTGGGCCATCATCACCACGGCCGGCGTGCTCTCGTACTCCTTCGGCGGCCAACAACACTCGCACCTCGGACCCCTGCTGGGCGTGGCGCTCGTGAGCGTATTCTGGATGATCGAGGCGCGCCGCTACCGCTACGCCGACATCTGGTATGCGCGCGTGCGCAAGATCGAGGAGAACTTCTACGGCCCGATCCTGCGCCGCGATCCGGTCAGCCCGCGGCGCGAGTGGGGCCAGCTCGTGGCCGAGGACCTGTTCCGCCCGCGCTTCAAGGTCTCGCACGCCTACGCCCTGAGGAAGCGCCTGCTGCGCAACTACTGGCCGATCTTCTTGGTGCTGATCGGCGCCTGGGCGGTGAAGCTGATCGCGCATCCGACGCCGGCGCAGGGTTGGCCGGAAGTGCGCACGCGCCTCGAGGTCGGCTTCTTGCCGTGGTGGTTGCCGGTCGCGCTGGTCGGCTGCTTCTTCGCGGCCGCGGCATGGCTGGTCGTGAGCGGCGCCGACGGCGGCCACGAGCGCGTGGACTGAGGGGCTGAGCAGAAGCGCCGCTCGCGAGCAACTCTCCGCCACCCCTATCCCGATCCAATTCTTGCTCGGGCTCTGAGTCACTCGTTTGGGCAGTCTTCGCGCGACTCGTGCGCGGATCGCGCGGCGGGCGAGCTCGCGCGCGTCCAGTTCAATGGGTGCCGTCACCGGGTTGGCGCGGCGCGTCTCGCTGGCCGGCCCGGGCTGGCCTGACCGGCTTGGCCTCGAAGGCGTCGCACTCGCGGCCCGAGGAAAGGCGCACCTCGTCGCACGGCAGGCGCGCGCTGTGGAAGCCGAAGGTGCGGCAGCCGTAGGGGCGCCGCGAGTCGTGGGTCACGAAGAAGGACCGGCAGTGGTTGCAGTTGGGAGCGGACTCCGGCTGGATGGGGCGCGCCGTCACGGCTCGATCTGGGGTTCCTGGGCGCGGCGTGTCCGGGCGCGGGAGTGGCTCAGGGCGCGGCCCCTCACTCGAAGAACGCCTCCATCGCGCGCGCCATCAGCCATGGATCGCGTGCGCCGCACAGCTCGCGCGCGGAGTGCATGGAGAGCTGCGGGTTGCCGATGTCCACCGTGCGCACACCGAGGCTGGCGGCGGTGAGCGGTCCGATGGTGGTGCCGCACACGAGGTCGCCGCGGTGGACGTAGTGCTGGCACGGGACGCCGGCGCGCGCGCAGACTTCCAGGAAGAGCGCCTCCGTCTCGCCCTCGCTGGCGTAGCGCTGGTTGACGTTGATCTTGATGACCGGGCCGCCGTTCATGCGCACGGGGTGCTCGGGCTCGTGCTTCTCGGGGTAGTTCGGGTGCGTGGCGTGGGCCATGTCGGCCGAGAGGCACAGCGAAGACGCCAGCGCGCGGAATAGCTCCTCGCGCCCGCCGCCGCGAGCGCGCACGCTGCGCTCGAGCAGCGTGCGCAGGAAGTCGCTCTGGGCGCCGCGCGAGCTGGTGCTGCCGACTTCTTCGTGGTCAAAGAAGGCCAGCGCGGCCACCGTGCGCAAGGGCTCGCGCTGCTCGAGCCGCGCGAGCAGCGCAGTGAGCGCAGAGAAGCACGAGCACAGGTTGTCGAGGCGCCCCGAGCTCACGAATTGCTCGTCGTGCCCGAGCAGGCGCGCGGGCTGGGCGTCGTGCAGCATCGCGTCCCAGGAGAGCACCTGCTCGGGCTCGACGAGGAGCGCGGCGCCGAGCAGCTCGCGAAAGCCGGGCTCATCGCCCGCGTCGCTCGCGAAGATCGGATTCATGTGCACCTGCGGGTTCAAGTGCAGGCCCTCGCTCGAGATTTCGCGGTTCAGGTGGATCGCGAGCTGCGGCACGCGCAGCAGCGGTTGCGCGAGCGCGAACAGGCGTTCCTCCGGGCCGCGCGGGCCGCGCACGAAGGCGCGCCCGGCAAGGGCCAGGTCGCGGTCGAGCCAAGAGTTCAACAGCACCCCGCCGTAGATCTCGACGCCGAGCTGGCGCAGTCCGGCGCGGCCCGTGTCGGCGCGCGGCTTGACGCGCAGGTTGGGGCTGTCGGTGTGCGCGCCGACCAGGCGCCAGGCGCGCGCGGGCTCGGCGCCCTCGGGCGCTGCCCAGGCCGCCAGACTGCCGCCGCGCAGCACGTAGT
>JABFRZ010000353.1 GCA_013140785.1 Planctomycetota bacterium
ACCAAACGCTCCGGCAGGCGCGTCACGCGCCGCATCCTGCGCCGCGTGACGCGCCGCCGCGGCGTGGCATGTGCGTCTCCTGGTCCCAGGCCGAGAGCGCACGCGCGTGCCCGAAGTCCGCGATCTCGCCCCACAGGGCGAGGAAGCGCTCGAGCGGGGCAGCCATCGGCGGGATCTTCGCTGTCGAGCTAGCCCGGTCGGGCTGCTAGCGCTGGTCGAGCGGGACGTAGGCGCGCTCGCGGTGGCCGGTGTAGACCTGACGCGGGCGGCCGATGCGCGTGTCGGGGTCCTTGCGCATCTCGAGCCAGTGCGCGATCCAGCCCGGCAGTCGTCCGAGCGTGAACATCACGGTGAACATGTTCACGGGGATGCCAATGGCCTGGTAGATGACGCCCGAGTAGAAGTCCACGTTGGGGTAGAGCTTGCGCTTGACGAAGTAGTCGTCCTCGAGCGCGATCTCCTCGAGCCGCATGGCGATCTCGAGCAGCTTGCTCGACGCGCCCACGCGCTCGATGACCTCCTTGCAGCTCTTCTTCAGGATGGCCGCGCGCGGGTCGTAGCTCTTGTAGACGCGGTGCCCGAAGCCCATCAGGCGCGTGGTGTCGTCCTTGTCCTTGGCCTTGCGCAGGAAGACCTCGGCACTGCCCTCCTCGAGCGCGATGCGCTCGAGCATCTCGATCACCTTCTGGTTGGCGCCGCCGTGCAGCGGGCCCCACAGGGCGCTGATGCCCGAGGCGATCGTGGCGTACAACGAGGACTGCGAGCTGCCCACCAGACGAACCGTGCTGGTCGAGCAGTTCTGCTCGTGATCCGCGTGCAGGATCAGGAGCAGGTCGAGCACCCGCGCGACCACGGGGTCCACGTAGTAGGGCTCGCACGGCGTCGCGAACATCATGTAGAGGAAGTTCGAGCAGTAGTCGAGGTCGTTGCGCGGGTACATCGGCGGCTGGCCGATGGAGTGCTTGTAGGCGTAGGCCGCGATGGTCGGCATCTTCGCCAGCAGGCGCACGATCGCGCGAAAGACCCGGTCCTCGGTATCGGCCTCCTTGTAGAAGGTCGAGAGCGCGGCCACGGCCGCGGCCGAAACGGGCATGGGGTGCGCGCTCTTCGGCATGAAGTCGAAGAAGCGCCGGAAGTCCTCGTGCAGCATCGTGTGCCGCGTGATCTCGCGCGTGAAGCCCGTCAGGCGCTCGGGCGTGGGCAGCTCGCCGTACAGCAGCAGCCAGGCGACCTCGAGGAACGAGCTCTTCTCGGCCAGCTGCTCGATCGGATACCCGCGGTAGCGCAGGATGCCTTGCTCGCCGTCGATGAAGCAGATCGACGAGCGACACGCGCCCGTGTTGCCATAGCCGGAATCGAGCGTGATCAGGCCCGTGTCCTGGCGCAGGCGCGTGATGTCGAGCGCGCGCTCGGACTCGGTGCCCTCCACGATCGGCAGGCTGTAGGACTTGCCGTCGTACTGGAGCGTGGCGGATTTTTGCGCCGCGCCCGCGCTCGGGGCGGCACCCTTGCGCTTCTCTTCGATGCCGGGCTCCGCCATGGTGGGCACACTCTAGCGGGCGGTTTCGTCGATCACAACGCGGCCGGAGGCTCCCGACTCACGCGCTCAGCATGGCTTCCAAGCGCTCCAAGCCAAGCGCAACGTTCGCCTCCGGCGGCCCGAAGGAGAAGCGCGCCCACGAACCATAGGGCGATTCCCCGGGACGCTGCTTGCGCGGGTTGACGTCGAAGAACTTGCCCGGCACGGTCAGGACCTTCTGCTCCAGGGCGCGGCGGAAGAAGACCTCGGCCTCGTTCAGCGGCGGCTTCAGAGCGGCGAGGCTGGCCCACACGTAGAAGGTGCCCTCGCTGGGGAACGGACAGCGGATGCCCATCTGCTCCAGGCGCGCGATCATCAGGTTGCGCTTGCGCGCGAAGACACGGCGCAACGCGCTGGTCTCCTGGTCGGCGCGCGCGGGCGCGAGCACCTCCACGGCGGCGCGCTGCACGGGCATGCTCGGCCCGCCGTCGATAGCGCTGGCGGCGCGCGTGAGGGCATCCACCATGGCACGCGGCCCGAGCGCCCAGCCCACGCGCCAGCCCGGGTAGCGGAAGTTCTTGGTCAGCCCGTCCACGAGCACCACGGGATCCCGTTCGACATCCTCGACGAAGGCCGCGGCCGAGACCGGGCCGGCCGCGGGGCGCTCGCCCTCGTAGATGAAGTGCGAATAGAACTCGTCCAAGAGCAGGGTCATGCCACGTGTCCGCGCCAGCTCGACGTAGGCGGCCAGCGCGCTCCCCCGCAGCACCCGTCCGGTCGGGTTGCAGGGGTTCGAGAGGAGAAATGCGCCGAGGTCGTGATGCTCGGCCTCGCGCGCAAGCCGCAGCGGGGAGACCAGGAAGCCCTCGGACTCGTCCGTGACCAAGGCCCGGGCCGAGAGGCGGTCCAGGTGGGTGGCGAGCATGTCCTCGTAGGCCGTGTAGTCCGGCACCTGGTAGCCGAGGCGGATCGAGCCGAGCGCGGTGAAGAGGCGCGTGAGCACGAGCCGGCCGCCGGCGGCCACGGTGACGTTCTCGGCCGAGTACTGCGAGCGCTTGCCGACGCGGTAGAGGCGGTTGTAGTGACGCGCGATCGCCTCGCGCAGCTCGGGCGTCCCGTTCACGGGGCCATAGGCGTGGTCGCGCGGCTCGACGCGGAAGTCTGTGAAGCGCGGCGGTGCCCCCTCCATCGCGCCCACCTCGGGCTGGCCTTGTCCGAGGTTGCACCAATCCGGGTGACCGTTCTGGAAGCCGAGCTTCATGGCCTCGGCCACCACGTAGATCACGCCCATGTAGGGGATCGGCCGGAACGCGCCGAGCGTCGCGTCCGGCAGGGTGGCTCCAGAACTCATGCGCCGTGGTTCATGACTCGTGCGCCTTGCCTGTCCCAGCCGAGCTCTTCGAACGGTCCTCGGCGAGCACGAAATCGAGCTCAAAGAAGCGATAGCGCGCCGCGTGCATGCCGAGCTGGCGATACACCGCCTGCGCCGCGTGGTTCTCGTGGTCCACGTACAGCCGCAGCCCGCACACCTCAGGGTTCGCGCGCGCGCGCTCGAGCACGTGTCGGTAGAGCTGCCCAAAGACCCCCTGGCGGCGCGCCGAGGGCACGACGTACACGCTCTGGATCCACCAGAAAACGCCGTTGCGCCAGTCGCTCCACTCGCTGGTGACGAGCAGGCCGCCCAGCGGCTCCTCACCCTGCAGCGCAAGGTAGTAGGTCCCGCGACTGGGCTCGGCGAAGACCGCCTCGACTCCCGCGCGCAGCCGGGACGGGTCGAGCGCACGGCCCTCGGTCTCCTGCGCCATGGCGCGGTTGAACTCGATCAAGACCGCGATCTCGCGCGGATAGGCGGGACGGATGCGCAGGGCGGGCGTGGCCATCGGAGCCACAGTGTAGCTCACAGTGTAGAGGCCTCGCGTGTGGCCGCTCCAAGCCGCGGCGATCCCCACGGCCATGCACGACGCCCCCTGTCCCGCGGCGCTACTCGGGGTCGAACTCGACCGCCAAGCCCGTGTTGGTATCGCTGATGCGCTGCAAGCGAATGAGCCGCCCGTGGTAGGTGCGGACTCCGGAAGGCTCGCTGACCTCGACCGTGACGCGGATCGGCTGCTCCGCGTAGAGCAGGATCCCGGCGCGGGAGAGGTTGTCGCTCTGGCCCACGAGCGCATTCGTCTCGATGCGCATCGTCACCGCTGCATCGAGGGCCTTGCGGTCGGTCCGGCGCTGATCGGCTGTTCCGACGTTTTCGCGATCTTTCATCGTTGGTCCTCCGGGGCGGCTCTGCCCGGGGGCTCTTCGTCCGGAACCAGGAGGAACTTGATCGGGCGGGAAGACGAGCGCATCAGGTTGTCCGCGTCCGTTGCACCCTATCGGATGGCGGGTAACGGTAAGCAGCGGCACCGGCCCGACTCCAGCCCATTCCGACGTCCTTGGGGTGCTGCCCGAGCTTCGCCGCTTCATTCACCCTTCGTCAGGAGCCCCAGCGCGTCCTCGAGCACGTGCAGCCGGGGCTCGAAGTCCGGGAGCAGCACGGCCCGCGCAACCGCAGCGTCCAGCGCGAAGCGTGGGGCCAGGCCGACCAACTCCGAGCGCCGCACCTGCACGCCGCTCTCGGCCGCCAAGCGCTGGATGGCCTCGAAGACGGTCAACAGCCCGATGCGCTCCGGCGCGCACAAGTTGACGCTGACCTGGACGCAACCCTGGCTGGCGAGCGCGAGCCCGAGGGCGCGGATCCCGGGCAGTCCGCCGTCCGACTCGCGGATGGAGCGCGCGATCGAGCGCGCGAGCGCGAGGTCCTGGGTCTCGAGCTCGACGTTGAAGGCCACCAGGAAGCCGCGCGCGCCGATCGCAATCGCGCCCGCGCTCGGGTGCACGCGGGCCGGACCGGCGTCGGGCCGCCGCTCGGGGT
>JABFRZ010000359.1 GCA_013140785.1 Planctomycetota bacterium
CGCTAGCGCTAGACGCGCCGCGCGGCGCGGAAACGCAGCGCCAGCCAGCCCGTCTGGCACAGACTCGCGAGCGTGAGCGCGAGCACCGCGGCCTGCGCGCCGCGCCCGTCCGTCCTGGTCACGGAGACGTACAGCGCGCCGCTCACCACCGCGAAGAACACCAGCATGGCCTCGGTCACGAAGCGCGTGCGGCGGTGGTGCACGAGCGCGCCCTGGAACCAGCTCTGCATGGCCTGCGAAAACGGCCACGGTACGCCCAGGAGCGCCGCGCCGGCCGCCAGGCTGGCCAGCTCGGGTGGGAGCCCGGAGATAACGCCGAACCAGAGCCCGGCCAGCGGCGTCGCGGCCACCACGAGCAAGAGCAGGCTCGAGCCCAGGCCGAGCGCGAGGCCGAAGCGCCGCAACACGACCTCCGCGCCCGGGCGGCCGAGCAGCGACAGCACGACCTCGTTGTAGGCGAAGCCGCCGGTGCGCACGAGGAAGAACAAGCCGTGCACGCCGGGCCAGGCCGCCAGCGAGTCCAGCGGCTCGCGCATGCGCGCCATGGCCGCGGCACCGATCGGCTGGGTCAGGAGCGCGATCAACGGCGTCAGAGCAAGCGGCAGGTAGAAGCGCAGGAACGCCGAGCGCGTGAGTGCAGGCCCCGTCGGCCGCGCGGACAGCGTGCTCTCGGCGAGGAGCATGCGCGTGCACCAGCCGATGAACACGGCCTCGCTCACGACACCACAGGCGACCGCGCTGGCACCGACCGCGATGCCCTGGAGCTCGACTCCGCGCGCCAGCAGCACGAACGCACCCGCGTACACGAGCACGTTGCCGAGCAGGCGCAGGCAGGTCCCGATCACCACCGGCCGCGCGCGCTCGAAGCGGATCAGCACGCCTTGGTGCGTGCGCCGGTACGCGATGGCCCAAGTCCACGGCGTCAGGATGCGCAGGCCGAGCCGCGCGGGTTCGACCACCTCGGGCGGGACCCCGAAAACGTGCTTCGCCAACAGGTCGAACAGCGGCGTGAAGGCCACCAGGACGTGTACGGCCGTCAAACACGCGCTCGTCTTGTGCATGAAGCGCCGCACGCGCCCCCACGTCTCCTGATCGCCCGCCAGCGCGGTCGCGGCCGCGAGCAGCATCATGATCGGCGCCTCGATCACGAGCGCGATCGGGAACACGAGCGAGCCGTGGGCCGCCAGGTTGACCTTCGGCTCCGCCATGCGCGCGACGCAGGCCGTGAAGAGCGGCAGCTCGATGCCCATCAGGAGCCAGCTCGAGGCGAGCGGCCACCACAGGGCCAGGATGCGGCGCGTGGTCAGGGCGGGGGCGGGACTCGCGCTCACGAACCGCGCATTGTCGCCGCGCGCGGGGCGCCGGGCGAGCTTGGCCCCGCCAAGCCTGAGTGCCAAACGCGCGCTGTAGACTCATCACCCGTGCGAACCTTCCTCACGCGCGTGATCCGTCCCTGCACCGCCGTGACCCTGTGGCTCGTGGCGGTCGCGCCGCTGGCGGCGCAGACGGGCGCTCTGAACGCGACGGCGGGTGCCTTCGAGCTGCGTTTCGACGCCCGGGCCTTCGCTGCGCCCTTCAGCGGCGACGTGCTGGTGGCCTTCGCGACGAGCGGCGAGCCGCGCAAGGCGCTGCACGGCTGGTTCAACGCACCGCCGGTGCTGCGCTTCGCCGTCACGGACGCGCAGCCGGGCAGCGCGCTCACGCTCGAGTTCGACGACGCCGTCGCGCACCACCCGAGCGACTGGAGTGTGGTCGCGCCGAAGGCCTGGCGCGTGCAGGCCATCGCGCGTCGCAGCCGGACGGGGCGTCTCGCGGGGCAAGACGAAGGCGATGTCTACAGCTCCATCGCGGACATCACCTACGATCCAGGCGCAGAAGCCGCCGTGCGCCTCGAGCTCGCAACGGTCGTGGCCGCGCGGCCGCCGCTCGAGTCCGAGCGGGTCAAGTTCTTCGAGTTCGTGAGCCCGGCGCTCTCCGAGTTCCACGGCTTCGAGTACCGGCTCCGCGCTGGCGTGCTCTTGCCGCACAACTATGGCGAGGAGACGAGCTACCCCGTCGTCTACAGCGTCACTGGCTTCGGCGGAACCGACGAGGACATCCGCGGCTGGGAGCGACGCGTGGCGCCCGGCTCGCCGCTCGAGAACTGCATCGTGGTCGTGCCCGATGCGAGCAATCGCTACGGCCACTCGGTCTTCTGCGACTCGGCCAGCATCGGTCCGTGGGGGCACGCCCTCGTGCTGGAATTCATCCCCGCGCTCGAAGCCGAGTTCGGCGGCGCGGGCGCCGAGCACCGCTACGTCACCGGCGTCAGCTCCGGCGGCTGGTCGTCGTTCTGGCTACAGGTCACCTACCCCGAGGCCTTCGCGGGTTGCTGGAGCCACGTGCCCGACCCGATCGACTTCCACGACTTCCAGGGCATCAATCTGTACGACCCGCTGCCCGATGGCTCGCCACGCAACATGTACGTCGATGAGCACGGCGCCCGGCGCCCGCTTGCGCGCCGCGGCGACGAGGTGCTCATGACCTACGAGGATTTCGTGCGCCGCGAGCACGTGTTGAATCCCGGCGGCCAGATTCGCTCCTTCGAAGCGACCTTCGGCGGGCTCGGCAAGGACGACACGCCGCAGCGCGTCTTCGACGTCGAGACGGGCGTCATCGACCACGTGGCAGCCTCCGCGTGGAAGCCCTACGACCTGGCGAACACCCTGCTGACGCGCTGGGACGAGCTGCGTCCGCGCCTCGCGGGCAAGCTGCACGTTTTCGCGGGCGAAGTGGACACGTTCTACCTCGAGGGGGCGGTCGAGCGCTTCCGTTCCGCGGCCGAGCAGCAAGGCCTGCTCGAGGACATGCAGGTGGAAGTCATCCCGGGCATGGCGCACGCGCTGCACGGCCCCGGCCAGGCGGCGATGGAGAAGACGATCCAGGAGCGCTGGCAAGCGCGCCAACCCCGAGCGGCGGGCGCGAAGGCGAACTGAGCGGCTGAGCAGAAATGCCGCTCGCGGCATGCTGCTCGGGCTCGAGGGATCGTCTGGCGCGCGCTCCGCGCGCGCTCGTTCCGATTCTTGCTCAGGCTCTGAGCCGCTTGCTCGCGGAGGCGGGCCTGGTCAGGGAAGAACCAGGCGGCTGTTTCTTTGGGAGCGTCAGCGCGGCCCCGTGGGTGCGGGCTCCCGCTCGGGCACTTGATCCGCAGGCACGCAGTGGGCCTGGATGAGCACGATCACCTGGTCGTCGCCGGCGGAATCGAGGCTGGTGGAGAGGTAGAGCGTCAACTCGTCACGCAGCTCGAAACGGCCGCCGACCTTCACCTCGACGATCTCGGGGAGCTGGATCATGACCGGGACCGAGCCATTCACGCGGGTCTCGAAGGAGCGCATCGGCTGCGTGAGCTTCGAGTAGAGCATGTCGATGTACACCGCGAGGCCACCATCGGACATCGGCGCGCTGCGCAGCCGCAGGTCCACGCCGCTCCTCGCGATGTCCACGACCGGATCGAGGATCTCCGAGTCCTGGCCAGGGATGACCTTGACCTCGAAGTCCTTGACGTAGGGCACCTCATCCATCGAGCTCAGGCGGGCTTCGCGCAGCGGCTTCACGAGCACCGTGGGCGCGAGCACGAAGTCCCCCCTCTGCATGAGCGCAGCTTGCAGCGCCGCGGCTTCGTGCGCGCCCAGAACGAGTCCGCTGCGTTGCACATAGGTGGCGGGAGCGTCGCGCCGGGGCACGACATAGATGCGCGTTTCGATCTGGATCCAGCCACTGTAGGCCGAGGCCTGGGGCAAAAAACGCGCGACGCAGGCGTGCTGCTCGGGCGTGGCGAACAGCGCGATCTGCCCACGCCCGAGGTGCGCCACGAGCTGCCCAGCGGCGATCGGCGGCTCGACGAAATCGCGCAGAGTAGCGAGCAGGCCCGCGGCGGCGGTCTCGGCCTCCGCACGCTGGTTCTCCAAGCGCCGGAGCTCGGTCGCTAGATGAGCGTACGACGGGGTGCTGCCCGTTTGCCGCAACGCCGCGACGCCGCTCTCGAGTTCGCGATGCCCGGTCCAATCCGAGGCGTCGTGGAGGCGCAGCTCGCAGCCGTCGGGCATGGCCGAGCTCGCGGCCGGCTCGAGGCGCGCGAGCTCGACCTGCGCACCGGCCTCTTGCGGGGCCAGCGACACGAGCACGAGAGCAAGGATCGCGATCACGGAGTCTCTCCTTCCAGGGTCCAGCTCAGCACGCGCCGGGGTTCGAGGACCACGCGCGCGCACAATGCGGGCGGTGGTATCTTGCGTTCGACGACGAGCGTCACGGTGTTCGCGCGGGCGAACTCGTGCGCGCGCGGCTCGCTCTCACCGGCCAGCAGCCACCAGGCCGCGGCAGCGAGTAGCGCGGCCGCCGCAGCGAGCGCGAACGGCGCCTGCCGCGAGCGCACGGTGGTCGGA
>JABFRZ010000473.1 GCA_013140785.1 Planctomycetota bacterium
CGCTGGCGGCCAGTTCGCTGTGCGCGCGCTGCAAGACGAGCCGCAGCCCGGCCGGATCGGAGGCGGACTCGAGCGCGCCGTCGAAGCGTTGCAGCTCGGCCGACTCCTCGCGCGCGTGGCTGGCGCGCAGGACGCACGGATAGCCGGGCAGGATCGAGGCCTCGCCGACGCGCGTGCCGGCCAGGGCGTCGAGCAGGGTGGACTTGCCGGACTTCGGCGGACCGAAGACCAAGACGGTCGCGCGCTCGCGCTCGACCCGCGCCACCAGCTCGGCCAGCTCGCCGGACAGGGACGCCAGCGCGTCGCGGAGCTCAGCCACGTCGAGCGAGACGTCCTTCGGACCTGCGCCCGAACGGAGGCATTCGTGCGCGCGGCCGAGCTCGACGAGGAGCGGCGCCAGCACGCGCCGGAACTCCTGGGCGAAGAGGGCGAGCTCGCTCTGCTGCATGGCCGCGCGATTGTCGGGGACCGCGGCACTTGCGCAAGCCCGAGTTTTCCCATCCACCCCTCTCGACCCCGGGAAGGCGGGCCCGGCGCAACGAAGTGGATCAGTGGATCCATGCAGGCTTCGCCCGCAACCCCGGGTCCGCCCCTGCGAGCGGCTGCACCGACGAGCTCGCGCCGCGAGTCAATCCGCTCCACCGCGAGAAGCCTTGGCGCCCCGTGCATACTGCTGGGGTCCGTTCCAGAGCGAGTGAGCCGTGGGCCCCGTTTCCCCTGGCTGCGCGACTCACTGGTTCCGCCCCTTCAAGTCTTGCTCGCCAGCCAAGCGGTTGGGACGGAAGATCAGAAGCGGTTCACCGGAGACCGATTCACGACTCTTAGGAGCAGATCGTTCATCAACGGATCGATCCACGACGGGACCACCTGCGCGAGGGAGTCGAGGATGTCGCTCACCTTGTCCTCGCCCTGCTGGTAGGCCGACGCTTTCTCATACCGAGAGAAGAGGGGATCCACGTCCTTGTCCGGGTCGAGCCCATACACCTTTCCCACCAACTCCACGTCGGCATACAGATCCTTCAAGACCTGCCGGCTCCCTGAATGAGAGACGCCCCTCGACACTCGGATCTCCCTCCACCTCACGCCTACATTCCCCGGGAACGGATGTGGGACACCCAGCATCCGAAACAACCCGTTGGTGGAGATGTTCTTGATGTCGCGCGAGCACCTCACGGCTACGATGGTCGATATTTCGACGTGAATCTCCTGCCCCACAGGATCCGTTAGGTCGGCAGCCCACCGTTGCCTGACGACGAATGCCATTGGCGTCCACGCGCCACGCGGGATCCCCATCTCGTCCATCGCCAGGAGGATGCCAGGAGGAACAGGATCTTTTGTCAGCTGATCCCGCGCTTTCGTGATAGATGGTTCGCCTGCCAGCACGACGGCGCTGTACTTGTGATCGATGTGCTCCATTCGCCGTTGGCTTATCGATGGGCGTGGCAATGCACGAGTCAGTCTCCATGTCGCTGTGCCGTTGGCCTCCGAACTCTCAGGCATGGAGTCGAACACGACTTCCCGGCAGAGCTCGGCATTTCCCGAGCTCAGGTCGCCTTTCTTGGTGTCGAGGTAGATTTCTAGGACGTAGTCTTCCATCCATGACGAAGCCTGGGGCTTGCAGTCAGCAATGGATTTGTATTCCCTTAGGTCGCCGCGCAATCCGTCGACGAGTTCCTCGGACGATGGCGACCATACGACTTCCTCGACCCAGCGACGCTGCTCAAGCGCGGACTTGTAGGCGCGCCATTGCTCGATCTGGGGCCAACAGAGCGCACCGACCACCACTACGCAAGCTACGCTTACCATAGCCCAAGGACCGCCGGTACGCAGCGATATCCGCCGCTGCCCGCTCTTCTTGAGACCATGGAGAATCTTCTCCGATCCGAGCGGTCTCTTGAGAGTGGAGCGGAAGTCGTGAAGGGTCGTCTTCTTGGGATCGTCGAGGGAGAGCCGCTTCAGGGCCGCATCCGCCTGCTGCTGACCGTGAGAGGTTAGGCAGTGCATTTCCAGCTCGCTGAACCCGTCGAAATCCGTGCGCACCTGACCTAGCGGTGCTTCCACCGGAATGAAGCTGGTCGCCGGCGGTGGGTCGATGATCTGCGCCACTTCGATCCTCGTGCCCGGCCGGTTGGCGACCGCCATCCTCGCGTAGGCGAGGCTCGAATCGTTGGCCGTCATCATGAGCGACTCAACCGAGCGGAGGGCTCCCCCAAGCGCGAACCGGTGCAGCGCCGAGGAATCCCAGTCCACGGCGCCGGAGGCATCGCTCACGAACAGCACGTCTCCGTTCGTCCTGACGAGGAGTTCCAGACCCTTGGTTATCGCGAGGTTGTCGACAGCACCTCCGTCGATGAGCAGGTACTCGGGCTCCGGCACGCTCTTCGGGTAGTGCTGCCCCTGGTAGAGCGTGAGCGGGGGAAAGAAGATGGGAAAGGCGGCCGAGGCTGCCACCGCCTCGGCCAAGCTGATCGAATTCGGAACCTGCAGCACCAGTGGCTGGGGCAAGACGCCTGGCTTGCTGGATGCAAACGCGTCGATGCCAAGGTCGATAGGGACGAAACCGTGTTCGCTGAACGATGCGAGACACGGGCGTCGCACGTTGGTCGCGACGACGTGGAGACTCGGCTTCTCCTTTCCTGCGAGGGCCTCGTGCAGGGAAGGTGTCCGCTTGTTATTCCCAGAAGTTGCGCGGAGCAGCCCACGGAGATGCCGCACGAACAGGTGAGTGACCGTCAGCTTCGTGCTGAGCCGACGCGCCGGACGGATCATCATGAATGGCAGCAAGAACAGCCGCGCGAGCGCCAGCAAGGGGACCCAAACTAGCAGACGACCCCTGACGTCCTTGTTCGTGAACGCGATCAGCTCCTTGGACACTCGCACGAATGCTTGGTGGTCGCCCGTGTAGTTGTCCCAGCAACTCACCATGTGGGCGGCGAGGACGCTGCCCCCCGAAACAGAAGCGATGTAGCGGACCCCCTTGAGGAGACCGTGCCGCCGGAGACTCGCGATGACCCCCAGGTGGAAGAGAGTCGCGCGAAAGCCTCCACCCGACAGGGCGAGCACGATCGAGGGTACCTTTCGAGTACCTTGCACGGTTATCGAGTCACGTTCTGGCTGGTCAGGCACGCGCAGCACCCCCTTTCCTCGAACCCTACGATAAGAGGATTGCAGCCCACCCGCAATGGACGAAGGCACCACCGCGCACGCAATCGACATCACCGCAACCGGGCACTCGCTGCGAGGCCGCTTTGTTGCTCGATGCGGGGCACCCGCCCATCGCCATGAACGTCAAGCGCTCGGTCGCAATCGGCGGCAGGGCGAGAAAGCGGGCGAGGTGCTAGAACTAGACTAGGGCTTGCCGTGCACGCGGTCCCAAAACAGAGAGGTCAGTGCGCGAGCTCTTGCCGGAAGAAGATCGAGGCGCGCGCGAGGTAGCCGTCGCCCAAGAGCTCGCTGAAGAGCGCGTGCTGGTCGGCGACCGGAATCTCGTAGTCGAGGTCGCGGCGCCAGCTCTTGGGATCGTCCTTGATGCGCCCGTGCTCCTCGCGGAAGACGCGTAGGCGGTCGAGCAGCAGGGGCAGCTGGCCCGACTCCTTGGCGAGCAGGTACTCGCACGCGGCCCAGCTCGCCTTGGCCTCGGGCTCGAGGTACTTGCCGCGGCGCCAGCCCATGAAGTCGGCCGGCTTGAGGCTTGTCTTCGCGTAGCGCTCCTCGACGATCTTGCCCCAGCCGCTGTGCTCGGTCGCCCACACGAACTCGTCGCGCCACGGGAAGACGTAGACCGCGCCCATGAGCGCGAATTCCATGTGCCAGGCATAGCCCTGCACGAGCCAGTTCGGCAGCGCGCCGAAGCGCCGCAGGAGGCACAGGCGCGCGACCCGGCTGACGAGCTCGTTGTCGGCGTTCCACTCCTCGACGCCGCGCGGGTTCTCGAGGTACGCCGCCGTCAGCGGATCGCCGATCGCGAAGCCCGCCAGGGCCTTGGCCTCGCGCGTCCAGACCTCGAGGAACGGGAAGCGCTCGCGCAGCTGGCCGAGCAGGCTCTCGAAGTCGTCCTCGTCGTGCAGCACGAACAAGACCACCGTCTGCGTGTCGAGCGGCTGATCCTGCGAGCCCCAGGTCGTGACCACCGGCTTCGCGCTGGTGACCTCGACCGGCTTCGGCGGCGCGAGCTTCCAGGGATGCGCGCCCTCGGGATCCTCGGGATCCTCGGGCAGCGGCGGCTCGCGCGCGGCGGGCTTCTCTGGCTCCACCTTCGACTTCGCGGCCAGCAGCGGGTCCTCGGCTTCCAGTCGCAGGGCCGGCGCGGGCAGCTCGCGGTCGAAGCGCTCGATGACCTTGCCGGCCAGCTCGAGCAGCTTTGGCGCGCGATCGTTCGAGCCGCGCGTGACGAGCAGCACGCGCCCCGCTGGGTCGAGG
>JABFRZ010000108.1 GCA_013140785.1 Planctomycetota bacterium
GGATCATCCCGCCGGCGGCGGGCAGCCGCCGCCCGTCGCGCACGAGCAAGGTCGAGTCCTCCACGTTGGCGGCCGTGGCCAGGCGCGTTCGGAAGCGCAGGTCGCGCGGGCGCTCGAGCTCGAGCTCGAGGCGGACGCGGCGCGGCAAGAGCGGCACGTCCTTCGCTTGCGGCATGCCGCCCGGCGGCGAGTTGAAGATCGAACGCTCGGTGTCGGGACGCGCGCGATTCCAGGCGTCCCAGCTCGCGGCGCAGTGCACGAGCCCGTCGCCGAGCTTCCAGCCCTCGTGCAGGATCGAGGTCTGGCTGGCGAACCACGCGTTGAACCACAGCACGCCGCCGGTGATCTCGTACAGGCTGCCGGGCACGGGCTTCCCGCTCGGTCCGAAGAAGCTCGGGTCGAAGAAGGACAGCGTGTCCGCGTCGCCGAGCAGGCGCTCGCCGCGCACCAGCGTGCCGATGGCGCGCTCGTCGGGTGTGTCGCCCGTGCCGGGCAAGACGGCCCAGCCGACCTGCGCCAGGCCGCGCTCGAAGGTCTCGAACGGAGCGCCCACGTCCAGGCGCTGCAGCTCGGCCGCGCCGAAGAGCCGCACCAGGCGCAGGCGCTGCACGGGCGCGCCCGAGATGCCGTCCTGGTCGAGGTCGAACAAGCGCCAGTCGGCCAGGAGATCGCCGCGCTTCCCGCCCTCGAGCGCGTGAACGTCGGCCGCCAGCATGTCCATCACCGCGCCGCCCATCTCGGACAGCTCGCGACTCTCGTCGGTGCGGCCCCAGATCGTGAGCGAGGTGTCCACCAGGCGCAGCAGCGCCACGATCAGGATCGAGAACAGGCCCACCGCGAGCAGCAGCTCGACCAGCGTGAAGCCCGCGCGCGGGCTCGCCCTGTTCTCCTCCTCCGCGCCTCTCCGCGCCCTCCGCGTCTCCGCGGTGCGTTTTCTCAGCTTGGCTTGCGGTTTGGCGCTCATCGATCGGCCCGCGCCAGGGTGCGTCCCGGCCCCATGTACTCGACCCCGAACAGCTCGAGCCGCGGGCTCTCCTTCCAACCGTGCGCGAGTCCTTCCAGCGCATCGAACGAGCCCGGCAGGTGGCGCACGAACACGCGCCACTCGACGCGGTCGGACTGCACGCCGATCGGGTTGCCGTCCGCGTCGAGCTTGCCGTAGCGCAGCTGCGTGAGGCCGATCTTGTCGTCGGGCGCCGCATCCCAGGGCGTCTCCGGGTTGGTGCGCTGCAGCACGCCGAGCTCGGGCCCGGGATGACCCGCTTCGCCCGCCTTCCAGAAGACGCGCTTCCAGTAGGCGTCGGGCTGGTCGAGCGAGAGCTCGTAGTAAGTCATCTCGGGCGCGTCGGCGAGCTCGCTCCAGCGGTCCCAGTAGCGGAACGGGAACAGGATCACGGGCGTGCCCGAGACGTGGGCCGCGCGCTGGGTCCCGAAGCGCCCGCGGAAGAGCCCCGGCCCCTTGCGATCCATCTCGCCCGGCTCGCTCGAGGCGCGCGGCATCTCCAGGATCCCGCTGTCGTGACGCGTGTAGTGCACGAGCTCGTCCTCGATGCGCACCGTGCCCTGCGACGGAAAGCCGGGCGGCAGCTCGAGCAGCGGCAGCAGCGCGTCGTCGGCCCCGACGTTCGCGCCCAGGATCCCGAGCGGCAGCGCGCCGATGAAGGAGATGCCCTCGCCCTGGCGGTGCGGCTGCTCCTTCGTGCCGAGCAGCCCGCGCCCCGCCGGCGGGAGCGTGAACACGAAGCTGGTCTCGTCGTAGCCGTCGTAGCACAGGAGCTCGTCGCCGATGCGCAGCAGGCCGCCGTGCTTCGGCAGGCTGGCGAGAAGGTTGCTCTTCGCGACCCAGTCGCCCTGGATCGTGCGCAGGACGTCCTTCCCGGCGGTGAACGTCTTGTCGCCCTCGCCGAGGTCCTGCCCCACCACGAGCTGACCCGGCATGCTGGCGATGCTCGTGAAGAAGCTCGGGAAGAACAGGGCCTCGTCCACCGTCGCCGAGGGCACCGAGCCGCGCGCGAAGGCGTCGCCGCCCAGCACGCCCTTCTGGACCACGCGCGGCAGCTCGCCCGAGGGGAAGAGCGCCATGCGCGCGAGCACGCGGTTGTCCAGCGGCGCCGTGGAGCTGCCCATCGGCGTCGAGGCGAAGGGCACGGCCAAGCGGTCGTCGAGCGCCACGTGCATGAGCGAGGTTTGGAAGCCCCGCTGCTGGAGGTTGACGGCCCCCGCCACCGCCACCGGCGTGAGCGTCCCGCCGTCCTGCCAGGCATAGGTCAGGTACTCGAACGGGTGGTGCGCGTGATGGACGACGGCGGGGAAGCCGGGCTCGTCGGGGAACTCCGACATGAACATCACGTGGTCGAAGCGCCCGGGCATCCCGCTCGTCTCGTCGGCAGTACGAGTCTTGAAGACGGGCAGCACCAGCGTGCCGCGCGGGTGCGCGTGCGCGTACGTCCCGAGCACGCCGCGGAACTGGAACTGCGAGTTGACCGCGCGCGCGACGGGGAAGTCCTCGTCCTCGGCATGCCCCATGGCGTAGAACCAGTAGGAGCTGCCGCCCTGCGCTGCAGGCGCAGCAGGAGCGCGCGCCGAGGGCGTTGGCGCGGTGACGACGAGTGGCGGTGGCTCGGCAAACATCATGGCCGACCCACCGGAGCCGCCCGGAGGCCGCGGGTCCGGCGGATCATCGCCGGTCTGGCCCGCATGCGCGGCGGTGTTGGCGTCGAGGAGCGCGCTCGGGTCGTCGCGCACGAGAAACTCGTCGCTGACCTCGTCGTAGCGCACCCACTCGGTCAGGTGCGAATCGCCGCCCGAGCGCGTGATCTGCGCGAAGCCCGAGCCGCTCGGGGGCACCTCGAAGCCAGAGACGCCCGACGTGCGCCCGATCGGAATCGAGATCGGGATGACCATCACCTGGTGATCGAGTTCCTGGTCGTGCGCGAGCCATACCGCGTCGGACGTCTGGGCACCTCCGTAGTAGACGATGAACGCGCCGCGATCCGCGGTGTCAGCGTGGGCCTTCGGCTTCGTGAGACCGGCGCCGCCGCGTGCGATGAGCTTGAGCGTTGTCCCTTCGAAACCGCTGTAGCGCACGACCTCGACGCCGCCGATCCGGGTCCCGTTGATGTCCGTCGCCCGCTCGCCGCCCTGGCCATTCGTCCATGTGATGCTGAGGATGGCCGCGTAGCCGCCCGATGGGCTGAAGGCCTTCATCGTGTCCTCTGGCGAACGCCCGGGATCGGTGGACGCGAGGAGCAGGCCCTCGAGCTCGTCGTTCTTGCCGTCGAAGCCGTGCCCGATGTCGAAGGCCCCGTAGGTCCCCTGGATCTTGATCGGCTCCATCCCGCTCTCTTTCCGCTCCGAGCCGTTCAGGATCACGCCCACGATGCGCGCCACGGCGAACATCCCGAGCTCCTCCTGCAGCGCGCTCGCCGCGTTCGACACGTTCGAGAAGACCGGCAGGCTGTAGCCATAGAGCTGCACCGTCGAGCCCACCGGGTGGTTGATGGGCTTGAAGAGGCCCATGTTCGCCTCGGGGACGCCCTGGAACATCTCGCGCGCGATGCGCCCGCCGAAGCCGGCGTTCACGCCGGTGGACTCGAAGCGCGCGCGGAAGGACTTCGGGCCGGTCTTGTGCGCCTCGATCAGCTCGTCGCCGATGCGCAGCACGCACTTGTCGGGGAAGCCCTCGGTGGACTCGACCGCGATCGTGTCGGAGTTATCGGCCAGCGCGCCGGTGAGGCGCGTGAGCCCCGGGGTCACGTCCGCTCGACGCCCGTCCACCCACAACGCCATCTGATCGGGGCGCGAGCCCTCGACCGCGAGCTGCACGTGCGACCAGGTGTCGAGCGGCAGGCCCGGGCCTTCGCCCAGCGGGTGGCGCACCTCGGCCCACTCCTTGAACGTCGATTCGGGGTGGTCGCCGGCGCCGTCGAGCACGCGCAGGACGAGGTTCCCACCCTCGAACAGGAGCGAGAGTCGGTCGGAGTCCTTGTAGGCGCCGGTGACGTCGAGCAGGCGCGCGCCCTCCTCGAGCTCGCGCGGCTTGACCCACAGTGAGCAGGCCATGCCGCTCATCAAGCCGGCGCTGCCGGCCGCGGAGCTGGTTGAGCCAGTGGAGCCGCCGCCGGTCGCTGTCGCCGCGCCGGTCCAGCCGAGCTTCGCCAAGTCGAGCGGCGCGGTGCCGTCGGGCAGGTAGCGGCCCTCGAGCTCCTTGGTCTCGTCGTCGAAGTGCAGCGCGTAGCTCGCCTTGCGGGCCGAGTCCTCCTCGCGCGCGGCCGCGAGCTGGGCCCAGCCGTCCTCGTTGTCGCGCTGCGCGAAGGCGTACACGTTGGCGTCGTCGCCCAGCGGATCGAGCGTGGGCTGCGTGTCGTACGGCCCGAGGTGCGCGCGCGTGCGCGACGGCCAGCGCAGCGAAGACAC